>QMMT01000399.1 GCA_003647385.1 Deltaproteobacteria bacterium | reverse complement strand
TATCTATGCCATACCGTTTATACTTTCTAACAACAGAAGGTTGGCTGATCCCTAAAAACGATGCAGCCTGGCGTGTGGTTTTACATGTAATGGCCGCTTTTTGCAGTATCCGGGCTTCTACCTGCCGCAATTGTTCCGGCAGAGAGCCAACAGCAGCTTTCCCCCTGGCCGGTTTTGGGACCTTGACCACGCTCAATGATTTAATAATGAAATTATCCAGATATCTTTTATCACACAGAACGACTGCCTGCTTGATGATATTGATCAATTCTCTTACATTCCCGGGAAATTCGTAGGATTGGAGCATTTTAAACGCCTTGTGATCTATATAGGCCCGGCGATTGTATTTTTTGTTATACTTTTTAAGGCAGATTTGGACAAGGTCCAGAATATCTTCGGGACGCTCTCTTAAGGGTGGGATCAAAAGGGTAAACGTATTCAGCCGGTGCAAAAGATCCAGCCTGAATTTCTTTTGCCCGGTCAACGCTTCCAGGTCCCTATTCGTCGCAGCAATAATGGAACAGTCGATTTTTTTGAAAGCAATGCCGCCCACCGGCATTATTTCATGGTCATCAAGATACTTAAGAAGCTTGGCTTGAACGGTTAATGACATTTCTCCGATTTCATCAAGAAAAATTGTGCCTTCAGAAGCAAGTTCAAACAAGCCTGTCTTCCCTTTTTCGTTTGCACCGGTGAAGGCCCCTCTTGCATATCCGAAAAGTTCGGCTTCGAGCAAATTTTCAGGTAATGCTGCGCAATTGATCTGGATAAACGGCTTTTTACTTCGATGGCTGTTTTTATGAATAAATTTGGCCAGAAGCCCCTTACCGGTTCCGGATTCGCCCTGGATAAGAATATTTGACGCATCTATTCTGGATAATTTCAAGGCAAGCTTTAACGTATACTTCATTGAGTCGCTCTGGGCGACAATATCATTCTGCTGAAGCTCGAGAAGGCTTAGTTCTGTTAGTTCATCCTTTATTTTTTCTGATTCCTGCCTTGCAAGTTCCAGCTGCTTTCTCATACTTTTGATAAGGGAAATATCCCGTTCATTGACCACAACAAAAGAAACATTATGCCTATCATCGAAAACCGGTGTGCCAGTGACCAGCAAGGTGTATTCTGATCGTGGTGTCGTCTGAATCAAACTGACCTGGCGTTTTGTCTCAAGGACTTCCTGTGTAGCTGACCGATCAATCTGTCCTTCTTTTACAAGGGTTCGCACATCTTTACCCAGCACCTCGGATGCCTTTACACCGTTTAAAATTTCAGCTGCTTTATTGAGTTTAAGGATTTTACCACTACCATCACAGATCATCAAACCGTCAGCTGACTGTTCAAAAATTGTCGTAAGATATGTCATGGTCCTTTGTGATACATCATCGTTCATGGACAATCTTTCCGTTAAAAATGGTTATATCCACTTTTGTATCAGCAATCCTGTCAGGATTAATGTTAAAAATATCCTGATCAAGAACGATCATATCGGCAAGTTTCCCTTTTGAAATTGATCCCAATTGCCGCCCTGTTCCCGATGCCACAGCCGGGGTGATTGTATACCCTTTTACTGCTTCTTCTACACTGAGTGTCTGCTCCATATACCACCCCTTTTTTGGGGTATGATTCATTCTTTGTCTTGTAACGGCAGAATAAATCCCGGCCAGAGGATTGGGGTCTGCCACAGGGGCATCTGAGCTGAGCATCAGAGGAATCCCTGTTTTTAAAATGCTTTTCAGGTTATAGGCATATTTCCCTCTGGATCCTGCACAGGTATCAATCATGGAAATATCAAGGCTTAGATTATTGGGCTGGCAGGAAACAGCCATGTTTTTCAATAATGAAAGCTTTTTCAGATCTTCCGGCAGGACCATCTGAACATGCTCTATTCGATGGGGGATTATACACTGAGTCTGACCATGGTTTTCAATCCTTTGAAACATAGCTATAATTTCTTTATTGGCCCGGTCACCAATGGCATGCACCATGACACTCAGCCCGGCCTGATCTGCCTTTAAAGCTTCTCTTTCAATTTTTGCCACCGGTGTCAAGGGCATACCATATTCGGCATCCAGATATTTTTCGGTCATCCAGGCAGTTCTTGCGCCCATGCCGCCGTCGGAAAAAAATTTTAAATATCCGATTTTTAAAAGATCATCTCCGAACCCTGTGAAAAGCCCCAGGGCAATGGCCTGGTCTGTCATTTCACCGGGTAGTGCCACATGACAACGAATTTGAAGCTTATTTTCCTGCCGGAGCGTCTGCCATACTTTTAAGGCATCTGCCCCGTCCAGCCCTCCCATGAGCCGGATATCATGGATAGATGTCAGCCCCAACCCATGGGCATCATGGATGGCTTTTTGCATGTTTTCAAGCACTGTTGCCGCAGAAAGCTCCGGCAGGACATTTCGGATCATGTTTGGGGCAAGCTCTCTTAGAACACCTGTAGGATGCCCGGATGCATCCTTCGCAATCACACCGTCTTTGGGATCAGGGGTTGCTAAACTGATTCCGGCAAGCTTCAATCCTAAAGAATTGGCAACAGCCAAATGGAGATCACATCGCCAGATACAGACCGGGTTATGGGGTGCAGCTCGATCAAGGTCATCGCAATCCGGCAGTTTGTTTTCAGGCCAGTCCGATTCATTAAACCCCTGCCCTAATACCCAGTTACCCTTGCCCACAGCCAGCGCCTTCTTTGAAACAATCTCTTCCATTTCTTTAAAGGAACATACACTTGAAAAATCAATACTGTCATAGTTCAATGCCCACTCATAAAAATGGAAATGTGTGTCAATAAATCCTGGCAGCGCCAATCTATTATCCAGATCAATCACCAATGTGTTTTTTGATGCCAAACGCAAAACATCTCTGTCAGACCCGAGACTTAAAATCCTCTTGTCTGATATCGCTACTGCCCGGGCAATTGGATAAGCGTCATCCTGGGTTCGAATAGTGCCGTTATGTAAAATGATATCCGGAACAATTTTCATTACATAATAAATCCTTGTTGAAAGGGGTCATCATCTTCAACGATAAAATGATGAACCCCGGTTAAATAGGCCATGCCTTTAATTTGAGCAATATATCCATCCACATGTCCGATTTTCTCTTTTTTTATAAGCATGGCATCAAAAGATGTCCCCGGGGGGCTGTAATTGATATATTTCTGATTCATTTTAATTTTCCCATAATGATGGAGAAGCGTCAGTTTTGCAGCCGTACCCGTACCACAGGGAGACCTGTCTGCATGGGATTCGCCATAGATTACCATACCTTTGCCAAAAGCGGTATCTCCATCATGTTGTGAATCATAGAATTCCGTAACATCAATGGTTGTCACATCCGGTCTGACAGGATGGGCTACGGT
>QMMT01000398.1 GCA_003647385.1 Deltaproteobacteria bacterium | reverse complement strand
GGGTTTATTCTGGTCACGATGATATGGGCCCAGGAACTTGTCCATATATTTGTTCCGGGCATTCAAGATCCTGAAACATTTGCCCTGGCCGTAAAAATGACCCGGATTATCATTCCTGCTCAATTTTTCTTTTTCACCGGCGGTCTTCTTATGGCAATTCAATTTGCCAACGAAAAATTTTTTATCCCTGCTCTTGCACCATTGATATACAATCTATGCATTATTATAGGCGGACTTGTTTTAGGCCCTTTTATCGGCATGGAAGGATTTGCCTGGGGAGTCCTTGGGGGAGCATTCCTTGGAAATTTTGGACTTCAGCTGATCGGGGCTAAAAAACTGGGCGTTAAGTATTACCCCATTATTAATTTTACCCATCCTGATTTAATAAAATATATAATGCTCACGCTTCCGTTAATGCTGGGTTTGACCATGACTTTTTCAACGGAAATTCTCTTAAAGTTTTTCGGATCTTATTTAAATGAAGGCAGTATTGCTGCCATGAATTATGCACTCAGGGTGATGTTTATTATTGTGGGGCTTTTCGGGCAGGCCATTGGGGTTGCATCCTACCCTTTTATGGCAAAACTCGCTCAGCAGGGGGATATCCTTGAACTGAACCGGTTATTAAATAAAACCTTAATATTTATTTTTCTTGTTATCCCTTTTTCGGTTCTTTTCATTGTTTTAAGTCCTGAAATCATCACCATTCTTTTTCAAAGAGGACAATTTGATGCCCGGGCGACCCTGATCACAGCCGGTATTTTACCCTTTTTCATGATCGGTGCCTTTGCCTTTTCAGCCCAGAACATTGTTTCAAGAGGATACTATGCCATTCAAAACACACTTTTCCCTGCTATTTTTACAAGTTTTTGCGTCATATTGAGTCTTCCCTTGATTTTCTGGCTGATGAAAACAATGGGTCCCAAAGGCGTCGCACTGGGACTATCCCTGTCTGTGATCCTTCAGGCATTTGTTCTGTTTGAATGCTGGAATAAAAAAAGTGTCAATACAGAAAAAAAAGACGTGTATCTTTTTTTCTTTAAAATGATCCCTATCAGCGTAATCATTGGGTCTATCCTTTATATTTCAGCTTTCACCCTGAGAAATTTTATGGATCACGCCACATTCTTGACTTCGTTTGCCATTGTTGTTTTTATCGGGATTGAATTTTTAACTTTATTTTTCCTGACCGGATTTATTTTCAAGATACCTGAAATTCTTATCCTTTATGAAAAAATTTACATAAGGCTTTTCCCATGGAAGAAAAAATTAAGTTAGTTGCCCAGAAAATCAAGGAATCAAAACATTTGGTCGTCTTTACCGGCGCTGGTATCTCAACAGAAAGCGGTATACCTGATTACAGAAGCCAGGGAGGCATATGGGATAAATTCAAACCCGTATACTTTGATGAGTTCATGTCTTCGGAAAACTCTCGGATCAAATATTGGGACCAGCGGCTTGACATGGAAAAAAGCCTGTCTGTCTCTAAACCCAATACAGGCCATAAAAGCATAGCTAAATTACATGACCGTGGAATTTTAAAGGCCTTGATCACCCAGAATATTGATGGACTGCATGAAGCCTCCGGTATTCCAAAAGAAAAAATTATCGAACTTCACGGCAATACCCGGCGGGTCAGGTGCATGAGCTGTCAAAAGCTGATATCCTGGAAAGAGGCTGAAAATATGATCGATGCTGGACAAAGAGCACCTGTCTGCTCCTGCGGCGGATTTTTTAAACCAGACACCATCTCTTTTGGTCAGGCCATGCCGGTTGAAGAGACCCAGAAGGCTGCCATGCTGTCATCAAAAAGTGATGTCTTTATCGTGGTGGGGTCCACACTTCTGGTTCAGCCAGCAGCATTGATGCCTGAATATGCAAAAAATGCCGGAAGCTTTCTTGTCATCATCAACCTTTCTGAAACCCCCTATGATACGGCGTGTGATGTATTGATCAGGGGAAAAGCAGGGCCGGTTTTAAAAAAGATTGTTGCACTTTGAATTTCTCCTATGAGGACTGTAACGCTGTAGTGAAAGTTTTATGGTATATTGATTTTTTACTATTGAAAGTTTAAATGATACGTGATACTTTATCTATAATCTGGAGAAGTTACACGTAAAATGTATATTAAAAGACATATGCAAGAATGGAGCATTGGAAAAACCATCCTTGCACCGCAGATGATATTTATTGCAGGTCCGCGTCAGGCAGGTAAAACCACTCTCCTTGAACAGTTTTTAACATCCATTAAATGCGGTTCTCTTATTTTCAACTGGGATACACCCGAAGTAAAGAAAAAATATCGCAGCGATCCTCTTTTTTTCGAGTCAGAAGCAAGACTGCTGAAAGGCAAATCAAAACAGGTCTGGATTGGTCTTGATGAAATTCATAAACGTATCCAGTGGAAGAATATACTTAAAGGGTACTATGATCAGTTTAAAAACGATTTCAGGTTTATAGTTTCGGGTAGTGCAAGGCTTGATATTTTTCGCAAAACCGGAGATGCTCTCATCGGGCGCTACTTTTTATTTAACCTGTTTCCTTTTTCCCTGTCTGAAATCGGATCAAGACCACTTAAAGAGTTATCTTTGTGGCAGGCATTGATCGGCGGTAAAAATTTTTCTTCTATTTTTGATTTAATTGCCGGCACACAACCTTTGCCCTATGATTTATGGGAACAATTGTATGAATTTGGACCATTTCCTGATCCTCTGATTAAATCTGACTATTCTTTTTCCAACCTCTGGCATCGTGATTACATAAGCTTGTATTTAAGGGAGGAATTGCGGGATATGACCCGTATTGCCGACATTGACGGGGTTGAAACACTTGTTTCTCTTCTTCCGGACAGAGTTGGAAATATCATGTCCATAAACAGTTTAAAGCATGATCTTCAGGTATCTCATGGTACGGTTGCTACCTGGCTTGAATCACTATCCAGGCTTTATCTTATTTTTTCAATTGCTCCATGGCAGAAAAAAATTCATAAATCCATCAAAAAAGAAAAAAAATACTATTTCATGGATTGGGCTTATGTCCCGAAAAAAGCGACTGGTCAGCGCTTTGAAAATATGGTAGCTGTATATCTTCTAAGGCTTATACATGCGCTTAATGAAAACGGTCTTGGAGACTATAAACTGCATTTTGTCAGGGATCTTTCAAAGCGTGAGGTTGACTTTATCATTACTGACGGTTCTAAACCTCTGGTGCTTATTGAAGCTAAAACCCAAGCCATGAGAATACCGGGATTCGCACTTAATCTTGCAAAAAAAATTGGCAACATCCCTGTTCTTGTGTTAACACACCAATCCGGAAACCTGAAAAAAATCGGTCCCCAGGCCTATATAATTTCCGCCCACCATTTTTTC
>QMMT01000397.1 GCA_003647385.1 Deltaproteobacteria bacterium | reverse complement strand
CTTTCGTGTCCAGTCCGGGTGATTTGTAAAATGATTATAGGCCTCGGGATGGGGCATTAGCCCGAAAATTTTCCCGGTGGGGTCACAGATGCCGGCGATATCTGCCAGGGATCCATTCGGGTTTAATGGGAATGCACCGTCAGCTGCCTGCCCATTCTTATCGGCATATTGAAAAACCACCTGATTTTGCTCCAAAAGAGCGTCCACAACTTTCTTAGAAGCGATAAATTTTCCTTCGCCGTGACGCACCGGATAATCTGCCATATCAATATCTTTTGTAAATACACAGGGACTGTTTTTATTGGCTGCCAGATGAACCCATTGATCACGAAAATTACCGCAGTCATTAAAGGTAACAGAAACACTCCGGCGGGTATATTCCTTGTCCAGTCCGGGCAGAAGTCCTAAATTGACCAGGGCCTGAAAGCCGTTACAGATACCGATGATCAATTTGCCCTGGGCAACAAAGGATAATAGATCTTCACCAAAATGATTCTTCATTTTTAATGCCTGAATCACCCCGCCTCCATGATCATCTCCCCAGGAAAATCCACCACCCAGGGCCAGGATATGAAAATCTTCCAGTTTTACTTTACCGGAAATCAAAGTATTTATATGGACTCTATGAGCTTTGGCGCCTGCCAGCTCAAACACGTGGGCTGTTTCGTTGTCACAATTTAAGCCAAATCCTGTCAGGATAAGTGCGTTAACCTTTTTCATATCATGTCTCCAAAGGTTTTATTAAATGCGTCATCAAGTTGGGCCGTTGAAAGATCTACAAGGGCGTCTTTTTCAAGACCCAAAATTTTTAAATGATCGTGTTGATCCGTTACAAGTCCTACACAGCCTGCTGCCATTCCTTTGAACAATTTTTCAAAAACAGATTTATTTTCCGGAGCAACCGTCACAATAAATCTACCGGCTGATTCTGAAAACAATAGACTCTCATTTAACAGATCACCACGGTCCGAATCTATTGGAAAATCAGACAAATTCACTTCAATCCCCAAGCCACCTGCCATGGTCATGTAAGATAGATGAACACCAAGGCCGCCTCTTGCAACCGCATGACATGATACCACAAGTTCATTTTCAATGGCTGTCTGCAATGCTTTATATACGACTTTAAATTTATCAAAATCAACATGGGGAATATTTAAGCCCGTCTTATCAAAGGCCTCATAATATTCTGATGCCCCAAGTTCATTGGCGGTAACTCCCAGCACATAGACAAGGTCGCCGGGTACCTTAGGATCCATGGACACACATTTAGAAACATCATCAATGACGGATGTCCCTGAGAACTGAACCGTTGCAAGCGCTGAGACTTTAACCCGCTCGCCAAACTCACCCACAAGATGTCCATCCACATACATGCTGTCCTTGCCGGATAAAAGAGGGATCTCGTATTTTTCACAAGCCTCTTTCAGCGCCCTGCAAGCCCGAACAAGCTGGGCTGCCTTAAACGTTCCATCCGGGTTTTTCTTTGGATCAAACCCGATATTAGGCCAGCAAAAATTATCAAGACCGCCGATATGATCAAAATTTCCACCCACAGCCATCAGCCGTCGAACCGCTTCGTCAATGGTACATGTCATCATGTGATAGGCATCTATCTTTGAATACCAGGGCAAAAGGCTTTGTGAGAAAGCAAGACCCTTTTGAGATGTAAGAACCGGTCGTGTCACAGAGGCATCAGACGGGATATTATGCTTAACACCCACCATGGGTTTTATCACGGAACCGCCCTGAACTTCGTGATCATACTGTCTTAAAATCCACTCTTTGGAAGCAATATTCGGCCGCTCAAGCAATTTGAGCAGTAATGTATTAAAATCAGACGGAGAACTGATCACAGGTTCCGTCAAACCGCGGGTTTCAGGTGAAAGCCAAATGGCATCAAATTCCCAAGAGGGAAATCCCTTGTCTAAAAGATCCATATCTACATAGGCACAGGTTTCATCCTTATATTTGATATGTAGCTTGCCTGTATCCGTATATTCCCCGATCACAGTGCTTTCAACTTCATGCTCTGCTGAAAGTTCCATAAACCGGTCCAGATTTTTAGGTTTCACAGCTATGGTCATACGTTCCTGGGACTCTGATATCCAGATCTCCCACATATCAAGCCCTTCATATTTTAACGGTACTTTATCAAGCCAGACCACACATCCGTTGGAAATCATGGCAGATTCACCAATGGATGAGGATAAGCCACCACCGCCATTATCAGTGATAAACGGGATCAACCCTTCAACACGACAGATCAGCAAAAAATCATGCATTTTTTTCTGGGTATAGGGATCACCGATCTGAACATGCCCTGCGGGCGTATTTTCCGAATAACTTTCCGAAGAAGCGGTCACGCCATGAATGCCGTCTTTTCCAACCCGTCCGCCACTCATGATAATCAGCTCGCCGGGGGATGTTTTCTTTTCATGACTGGGTTTACCGGCAACCTCATTCGGCATAATCCCCAGGGCTGTTACAAATACAAGACTTTTGCCCATAAACCCCGGATTAAATAATGTCTGACCAAAGGTGGTGGGAACACCACTTTTATTTCCCCCGTCCTTAACGCCTTCAATAACGCCGTCAAGAAGACGTCTGGGATGAAGCGGCGGTTTTAACGGTCCCTTATAATTTATATCGCCCACACAATACCCGAAACTGCCCATGAACAGCTTTGAGCCAAGTCCTGTTCCCATGGGATCACGATAAACGCCGACAATCCCTGTTATGGCGCCACCATATGCTTCCATATTAGAGGGTGAGTTATGGGTTTCACCGGTGACCACATAATTGTTTTCATCATCAAACCTGCCAACACCTGCATTGTCCCATAATACAGATACCACCCACTCTTTTTTCTCTTTAAGTTTTAAGGTTGGCTCTTGAATATAGGTTTTAAACAGGCTGTTTTCAATGACTTTTTCATTATTGGCGGCATCTTTGTAATTAAAAATCCCCTGGAAGGTATTATGATTACAATGATCACTTCTAGCCTGGGAAATATATTCCAATTCCAAATCCGTTGGTTCTAAAAGACCTACCTTTTTTCTGGATTCCATGACGGCAGGCTCCAGAAAATACTCTCGAATCACAGGAATATCCCGTGGGTTCAATGCCAGATTTCTTTCATCTGATATTTTTGAGAGCTGATCATCCGACTCAATACTGATGACTTCAAAACAGGGGGTATGGTCCAGGATAACCTTAGCGGGTTTAACATCTGCTCCGATTTCTTTATCCCATTTTTCAATGGAGAAAACTTTGAACTGTTGAATAATACTGTTTGATAAGAGCTCGGAAGCCAGTTTTTCCACATCTTGACGAACAAGCTCTTCTCCTCTCAGGCAATATCGTTTTGAGG
>QMMT01000396.1 GCA_003647385.1 Deltaproteobacteria bacterium | reverse complement strand
ATTAAAGCATTAAACGTTCGCCATGCATGCAAGCTGTTTGATCCTACAAAAAAAATTCCAAAAGAACGGGTAGATTTGCTGTTAACAGCTGCTCACCTTTCGCCCACTTCTTTTGGGATGGAAGCCTGGAAATTTATCGTCATCAGTTCTGATGCGGTAAAAAAAACGCTTCGGCCTGCCTGCTGGGATCAGCCGCAGATAACGGATGCAAGCCATGTGATTGTTATTCTTACAAACCCGGATCTTGTGGATCCGTCTAACGCGTATGTTAAAGCCAATTTTGAAAGACGCGGTCTGCCGGAAGATGCAACAACTGCCTATATCGAGAGGTATAGAACCCATATGGAGGCAGAAGTGTTCCCCATAATGAGTGCCTATGCCTGGTGCTCAAAGCAGTGCTATATAGTGCTTGCAAACATTATGACAGCAGCAGCATCGGAAGGGATTGATTCCTGTCCCATTGAAGGGTTTGAAAAAGAATGGGTGGAAAAAGCACTCAATATTGATACGGGCCCACATGAGGTGGCAGTGATTGCAGCACTGGGATACCGTGCTAAAGCACAGCCTAAAAGAATACGCCATTCCATAGAGCGTCTTGTCAAATACATGTGAGTATTATATTTTTTCTTTTTTCAGGAAATGATAATACTCACCTTTTAATGCGGCAAGCTCATGGTGTGATCCCTGTTCCCTTATGATTCCATCCCTTAAAAGGAGGATGGTATCACACTCTTTGACCGTGGACAGCCTGTGGGCAATAATGATGGACAGCCTGCCTTTCATGAGTTTTTTCATGGCATCATGAACCTTTTGTTCTGACTGGGAATCCATGTAGGAGGTTGCTTCATCAAAAATGATCAGGTCCGGATTAAAGGCCAATGCCCTGGCAATGCACACAAGTTGTTTCTGACCACTGGACAATGGACGGCCGCCTTCTTTTATCATTGTGTCAAGTCCTGAAAATCTTTCAAATAAAAAGTGACAGTTTGCATCATGTAACGCTTTTTCAAGCCGCAAAGCATCTAAATTAAGTCCGGACGGTTTGATGTTTTCCCTGACGCTGCCGGAAAAGAGAAGTGGGTCCTGCATAACAAGAGCGGTCCTGTTCCTGATATCTTTGATATTTACAGACGTTTGATTGATATTGTTGATGAGAATATTTCCATCATCTGGTGGGTAAAATCCTGTGATCAGATTGATGATGGAGCTTTTGCCTGATCCTGTCTGGCCGACAATACCAATAGAGTGTCCTTCATTAAGGCGAAAAGAGATGTTTGTCAGCACGGGTTTGTTTTTTTTATATGAAAAATTCACCTGATCAAATGTCAGCGTGGAAATTTTATCAATACAGTGTCGCTTTTTGCCGGTTCTTTGTTTTGCTTTATCAGTGTTAAGCACATTGATAATTCGTTCTGCCGAGGCCAGGGCACTCTGGAGCAGATTAAATTTTTCAGACAGATCCCTTAAGGGTCTGAAAAACAGTTTCATATAGGTTAGAAAGGCCACGAGTTCACCCAGAGTCAAGGATTTTTCAATGACGTCAAAACTGCCGGCCCAAAGGATAATGGCCACGCTCAATACCCCTAAAAACCCGATAAAGGGCATAAATATGGAAAATATTTTAATCTGGAACAGGGCAGCGGTAAAATGTTCGAAATTAAGTGTTTCAAACCGCTGCATAAATTTGTTCCGGCTTGATGTTGTCTGGATAACTTTTATCCCTGAGATAGCTTCTGAAAAACTGTGGTTGATTTCTGCTATCTTTTGGCGGATGGTTCTGAAAGTATTTCGTAAAATTTTTGAAAACAAGCCGATACTGATCACGATTATCGGAACCAGCAGGGACAGATAAAGAGCCAGTTTGATATCAATGGTATAAAGGATCACCAGAATTCCGGCCATGAGAATAATGTCTTTAAAAATAAAGATGAGGATACTGGTAAACATTTCATTCATGTTTTCAACATCGCCGGCCACACGGGATACCAGTTGCCCGCTTGAGTTTTCATCATAAAAGGCAACCGGTAGAAATGTCATATGGGAAAATAAAAGACATCGCAGATTCAGTATGATTTTTTGTCCTGTATATTCCATGAAAAGCGTCTGGAAAAAATCAATAACAAATAAGGTGAAAATAAACGCGGAAAAAAGGATGCAGAAGGTCTGAAAAGAATCAATACCAAAGCCGAAAAAAAGGATGCCGTTTTCAGGGCCCACAGGAACGATAAACCCGTCAAAGGCTTTTTGAATAAACAGCGGCATGAGTAACTCTAAAAAGGTCACAATAAAAATAAGCAGTGTTGAAAAAATCAGCATCCATAAATACGGTTTGATAAAGGGCCACAATTCTTTGGCCACCTTCAGATCCGCAAGTTTGATCTCTTTTTCCTGTGAAGGAATATCAGGCATTATATTCCTCCTCAAACTGCTGAACCAGGTAGGACTCTTTATAAAAGCGATTATTGGTAATGAGGTCTTCATGGGTTCCAAAATGATCGATCCGGCCATCTTTAAAAATATAAATGGTGTCACAGGAGGCCAGGGCTGAGATCCTGTGGGAAATAATAATAAAAGTGGCATTCAAGTTCATCCGGTTCAACCGTGAAATTACTTTGGAGGCAGTATGGGTATCCATCTGGCTGATGGGATCATCCAGGATGATGATCGATTTTTTAAGCATCAAAGTTCGCGCAAGAGCAATTCTTTGCTTTTGTCCCCCTGAAAGGGTGATCCCCCTTTCACCGACAATGGTATCAAGTCCATCCGGCATTTTTTCCAGGGTGCTTTTAAGACTACAAACCCGGATAACCCGGTCAAATCTTTCTTTTTTTATATCCTGGCCCATGAGAATGTTTTCCTGGATCGTCCCTGAAAAAAGAAATGATTCCTGGGACATAAGGGCAATATGCTGTCTTAGGAAATTAAGATCTATTGTTCTATGATCAAGACCGTCTATGAGGATTTTTCCCTTGCTGGCATTGTAAAGCCTGGGAATCAGCTGAACCAGGCTCGTTTTCCCAGAACCCGGCGGTCCGCTGATGCCGATGGAGGTTCCCTGATGGATCTTAAGATTAATATGTGAAAGAACGGCTTTGTCCTGATCATAGTTAAAGCTGACATCTTTAAAGCTGATATTTCCATTCATATTTAAAGGGATTGTTGCATTTTCAGGAGAGCTGACATCGGGCATCGAGTCTAAAAGTGTATTAATTCTTTTTAAAGAGGCCATTCCCCTTTGAAAAAGATTGGTCATCCATCCAATGGCAATAATAGGCCAGGCTAGAATTCCAAGATATTGTAGAAAGGCGACAAGTTCACCCGGCGTGATAAGGTGTTCCATCACAAGAAAGCCGCCGTAAAAGATAACCAACAGGGT
>QMMT01000395.1 GCA_003647385.1 Deltaproteobacteria bacterium | reverse complement strand
CATTTTTACATCAAAAAGTAGAATACATCTGAATGTCCTGTAATGCTATTCCTGGCGTTATGGCTTAATTTGAGTCTTGAGAATATTAAAAACAAAAAGGTAGATCGGATGAATGGCTCTGACTTCTGAGCTGTTTCAGTAATAATTTCGAGCTATCCTTTCTTATAGTAACTCCTAGAAGTTCTAAGAGTCCAATACCTCAAAAAAACATCGTGGCTAACTCAGGAACAGCCACAGGTATTTGCCTTACTTTTTCTCCAAAACTTTGAAAGCATCGGTGACACTCATCAAAGGTTCAAGTTTCCAGGAAGATCCTTTAATCTGACAGAATGGAAGCATCCGTTTATTTATTTCGATGAGTGCTTCATCGCCTTTCCCCTTTTCTGCGAATATAAGATTGTAACCCTTAAAACCACTATGTCCGTCGCCACCAGAGCATGAGAACATTTGCCATTTTTTTAAGCAAGAGGGAAGTGGATTCGCAGCCATTTCAATACTGCATTTCGTCCACTCTTCTGTTTCGCTGCCTGGCAGCGTGTAAGTACCCATAAATATCATATCTGTTACCTCCATTTTTGAAATTATAGTAAGGATTTGAATTCTGCAAAATTTACTTTGATTGAAGGATTAGTCTTCCAACAGAACATTAATGCTCTATCGGAAGCAAACTCAGCACCATTTTCGTGGTTTGCCCATTGAATAGATATTTAATGTCATCTGTTTTTACTCCCTCCTGAACCCAAATATTAGGATATCTTTTATAAGAAATTAGTAAACAATTCTTTGTTTGTAAATAGGTATAAACCCCTATTTTTGAAATGATTCTATCGGATGCAACATTTGATTTTAAAAATTTTCCATTCAAATATATGGAAAACGTTACAATCAAACGTTCAAAGTGTCTGAGTGAAACGTTTTGCCGGTTAGTGGAGCGGAGTTTTAGAACTTGTAAGAAGCTCAATCAGATTCATCGCAACTCATGCCCCGACCTGTCTATACAGACGCATCCATTTAAAACTGAAGATATTCCGGACAATATTAAAAATACATTTCATGTTTCACGACAAAATTTCTGCCTGAATTGACTTTGGAATGATTTGCTTATATAAATTCTTTCAAAAATTAATGGATACTATACTGAAATATTTTGAGTCGGATCAAAAATTAGTTGAGCTTTTAACCAAAGGATTGGACTGTCATCTGCTTTTAGCCCACCTTCTTTGTATAAGAGGGATTTGCACGGTTGAAGAAGCTGCCCTTTTTTTAAACCCAACATTTGAAAACCTTACCGATCCCTTTCTCTTAAAAGATATGGACAAGGCTGTGGAACGAATCTTTACCGCAGTTAAAAATAAGGAAAAAATTCTTATTTTCGGTGATTTTGATGCAGATGGCGTGACTTCCACGGCACTTCTCTGTGATTTTCTGGAATATTGTGATGCCAATATATCCTGGTATATCCCCCATCGAATTAAAGAGGGATACAGCCTCCAGGTAGACCATATTCAAATGGCAATTGATCAGGATATTGATCTGATTATTACCGTTGACTGCGGTGTCAGCAGCCACGAAGCTGTCAAGGCCGCCTTTAATGAAGATATTGCCGTCATCATTACCGATCATCATGAACCTTCCGATACCCTGCCGCCTGCTGTGGCAGTCATCGACCCCAAAAGAGCTGACTGTCCGTCAGGCTTAAGCTTTCTTGCCGGTGTGGGTGTTGCATTTTTTCTTGTCGTGGGTTTAAGAAAATTTTTCAGGGAAAAAGAGTTCTGGGAAGACATCAAAGAGCCTAATCTTAGCGATTATCTTGATTTATTTACTCTTGGAACCATAGGCGATATGGTTCCCTTAATCAAAGAAAACCGGACTTTTTGTATTGCAGGGCTTAAAAAAATCAGACAGGGCACAAGACCGGGACTCAAATCACTCATTGATATCTGTCGGACTGATTTTAGAAGAATTGATTCGGACGACATTTCATTTAAAATTGTCCCAAGAATAAATGCTGCCGGCAGGATCTCCCATGCCAGAATCTGTGTTACACAACTGACCAGTATCGATATCGTCACTGCTGAAAAGACTGCTTCTCTACTTGATCAGTTGAATACGAAACGACAGCAGATTGAAAAAGAAATTGTATTGGACATTGAACGTCAACTGCATGAAAATCCCAGCCTGTTAAACAACACCCTCTTGTTTTTATGGAATGATCAATGGAACCCCAGCGTTCTGGGCATTGCCGCATCAAAACTTTCCAGGAAATACTTTTGTCCTGTTATTTTATTGTCAACCAGTGGCGAACATGCCATTGGCTCCGGTCGAAGTATCAATAATATTAATATCTATCAGGCACTTGTGGCAAACGAGGTATTGCTTGAAAAGTTCGGTGGCCATGCCATGGCCTGCGGTCTAACTATTAAAAAAGATAATCTCATCGAACTTTGTCAAAAATTAAATCAGCATATAAAAGAAGCTTATTCTAAAAAAAGTTTTCAAAAATCAATGACAATTGATGCCATTATCGATTTTGAGGATGTCGATTATACCCTGGCCTGTGAAATAGACCGGCTGCGGCCTTTTGGAATGGCTAACCCGGAACCTGTTTTTATCTGTAAAAATATTCAGGTCGATTCTTCTTTAATCGTTGGCAGCATCCACAGGAAAATGATTCTTAAAAAAGCATCATCCACTTCCCAACATAAGGTTGAGGCCTTTCATTTTAACTTCAAAGACCCAAACAATCAGAATGATAACCCGCCGAATTACTATTCAAAAATTGCATTTAAGCTTAAAATTAATAAATTCAAAAAACATGCAGCCCAGATTATTATCGAAGACCTTTGATTTTTAACTTGAAAAACACCCTGTTTTTATTATATATATACAGATTGATATTTTATGATTTTTGAAAAACTTAAGGATACCCAATGGCTAAAATCTTTTATACCGGAAACAGGGAAGCAAAACTTCTTTCCAAGATCGAATCATCGAAAGAACGGGAAAGAATCAGGACTATCAGTACGATCCGGGACAACATAGATGCCTTTAGTAACAAAGTCTCCATGAAACTCATCGAAACAGGTCTAATTGAAACAGTTTCCAAATCCAGCATTGAAAATCAGATAGCAAGATGCCTTGATACACTTTGCAAAGCCGAAGATTTTGATATTGATTACATGGTTGCCCCTTTTAGAACGCTTATTTCAAGTCCTAACATTGCAAGTCTATACCTGACAGCATTTGTCGTGGAAAAACTGATCAATCACAAAGATGTCATTGATGTCTATGGCAGTGATGACGACATTTATTATTGTATTCAGAAAGAACTTTCAAAACTTTTGCAAAACTCTTGATTTAAGATATTCCATCCTGGTTTTGTCGAAAAGTTT
>QMMT01000394.1 GCA_003647385.1 Deltaproteobacteria bacterium | reverse complement strand
TGAATTTCATCTTTGCCATAGGCATGGCAGGCAATTCCCAGGAGCGATTGCTGTGTTTTGGCCAAAAGTTCCCGGTTATATATTTCTAATTGGGATGAGATATTGCAGATATCGCTGTTTCTTAACCTGGTCAATGGATTTTCTCCTTAAGGATATGATTAATTGCTCCAGGCATTTTGTTGTAACAGTTTTCGCGTTTATTTATTACTTCCTCTTGAGAGCTGCCTGTAAAAATCATTGTGGCTACCCATTTATCTTTTCCCTTTGCAAAACTTGTTATTGCTTCATCGGCTCCAAAAAAATCGGATATAATTTTCAAAGGACCATCCTGGGGCATGATGTGCTCTCCGCAAACCTTAAAATCAGATCCGGAAAACAGGATATGTTCAACAGTCACAAATCTTTCATGCTTTTGTTCTGGATATGGACATTTTTCATTTAAAAACAAATCACAAAGCATTTTCACCATGTTGATTCCCGTTGACCAGTAAACGGTAATGGGTGTCTGGCTTGGGAGCCTGGCATCTATTTCAAGTAATTTGAGTTCATTTTTATTCAGTATCACTTCAACATCCATTATTCCGTTAAGATCAATTTCTTTTGCAATGGCAAGTGCAGTTTTTTCAAATCGGTTGACCTGATTCAATGATAATCGCGTGGGAGCTGTGACCCTTTTGCAGTCATAGCCTTTGTCCATGCCCAGATCAGTTACCTGAAGTGTATGGTACTGTCCAGGACAACCTATAACTTCAATGGAATAGGATGGTCCTTGAATATATTCTTGTATAACAATATTGTTTTGCTTTTGTTGGGTTGAAAATCTTGATAAGAAAGCTTCTTTATCCTTAAAAATTTCTACACCCTGGCTGCCGCTTGCCTGGTCTGGTTTGACCACGACGGGAAAGCTGCAATCCGGCCAGGGCCTGGGTGCAGGAAGATCCATTTTTTTAAAAAGGGCATCTGATTTTAATTTAGAGCTTGAAATCCTGTAAGCATCCATATCAAAAGCCAAGGGAATATTTTTCAATTTAGCCCATATTTTTATTGCCACCAGAATATAAGTATCCTCGATTGCCGGAAGAATAAGATCAATTTTGGGACAGTCTTTGGGCACCGGATGTTCAAGGCTGAATTCAAATTCCATGAACTGGTCACAAAACCCTGTGGCCGGTGCCAGAGGATTTTTGTCAATGACAAGGGTCTTAAAACCGGCTTTTTGAGCCAGGTATACAGCTTCGACACCCTGGAGTTTTCCTCCAATAACGGCAATCAGCATACTTTTCTTTCCTTGCAAGAAAGCTTGTTTAAAGTCTTTTGTCTGGTTCCTGTCCAGGCCTGGTATTCTTCAGGCAGGGCAGGCTTTAGCCCACAAGTTTTCAGGACCGGCAATATATGGTCCAGGGTTCTTCGGGAATCTTCAATATCAAGGGAATTATTGGCAACTCCTGCAAGGCCTTTATCCGGAGGTACAATAGATGTTACTACATTTGCACCTGCATCCAGCCTTGCCTTTAACCCGCCCAGTCCGTCTACGTCCAGAGAGGCCGGAATAAGCACGTCAGGCAGGATAAGCCGCATGACAGCAATGATGATTCGTTCTTTCAAACTGTCCTGGGGTATGTTTTTTTCCATAGGCGTTCCTGCCTGGGGAACAAATGTCATTACCCTGGCCTGATCCACGGAAAAATCTCTCATCCAGATAATGGAGTCTGCCAGATCATCATCAGTTTCACCAACACCAGTTAGAATTCCTTCCTCAATGAGCATCCCAAGGCTTTTAGCAAGCTGTTTTTTAGCCAGTCTTTTTTTAAAACTTTGTCCGCATCGAAGGTGTTTATACAAGTCCCTGTTGTGCGTTTCCTGGTAGCAGGCATACCAGGAAACTCCGGTATCAGCCAAATCTGCAAGAATTTTATCAGGCAGGCTACCCGGAGAGATCATCACTGGAAGCCTGATCTCTTTTTGAACTGTTTTAACCATATCGACAAAGTGTTTGAATCCAAATTCACCTTTAGAATATAGTTCAGGATCCTCCCCCATGGTCAGATCAATAAGATGGGCTCCGGCATCAGCCATTTCCCTGGCTGCAGCCAAGATTTGAGATTTTGTTTTTCGATACCTTAAAAGTGTCTTATTAGAGCTTTGATACTGGCAGAATCTGCATTCATTTCGACAGTGTGTGGAAAAATAGAGGAACCCGTACAGAAAAATCTTGTTTCCAAAATATCTGGTTCGAACATTTTGAGCTGCCTTAAAAAGTTGGTTTATCTCTTCAGGATCAGAAAGATTGAGAAGATATTTTATCTTGTTTTTTTTTGCAAAAAGCCCTTTTTGTAGATGATTCAGAATCCTGGTTAAAGTTAAATCTGCCGTTAGCATTATCTTGTCCTTAATTTTAACCTGTTATTAGCCTAAAATAGCTCCTGCTCTGACGTTTTTGAGAAAATTGACGCAAAAGTCATCTGTTTATTAATTAAATTAATTAATCAGGGTTTTGGCAAGTTTAACAGCAGAGCCGGCATCAGTTGCATATCCGTCAGCTCCTATTTCATCAGCAAAGGCCTGGGTCACTGGTGCGCCACCAACCATAATTTTAACCTGATCTCTTAAACCAGCCTCAACTATGGCATCAATGGTCTGTTTCATCATGGGCATGGTGGTCGTTAAAAGGGCTGACAGGCAAACAACCTGAGCATTTTTTTCCTTGATATGGGTTACAAAGTCTTCCGGTCCGATATCCACCCCTATATTATGAATGTCCATACCAGCACTTTCCATCATCATGGATACAAGGTTTTTACCTATATCATGAAGGTCTCCTTTGACCGTTCCAATGATTAGATTACCCCCTTTGGAGCTATCGCCTTCACCAAGCAAAGGTTTTAAAATAGCGACACATTCACTCATGATCTTGGCAGCCATCAGCACTTCAGGAATAAACATCTCACCATCTTCCATTTTATCACCAACAATATCCATACCCGGAATAAGACCTTGATTCAAAATATCCACTGCCTGTACATTGTCAGCCAGGGAAGTATTTACCAGTTCTATAAGCTTATCCTGATCGCGGTCTACTAAAGTGTTTGCTATTTCAATAAAATCTGTCATCTGTTTTCCTCCTGTTTGCTGTAAAAAAATAATTAATAAATACCCGTGTATTATTCTTTGTCGTTTATCAACATAGATCCCTGGTGGCGTTTAAATAGTGTTGAAGAATATTTTTCAATCTTCCAACCCGGTACCCGGCATTCGGAACACACCTTGACAAACCATTTGTTCCTCAACCATCTTCCTGCCCGGCTGTTCAAAGAATTAGAAATTATAAACTCTTTATTGCAATGAGTTACAAGCCTGGCAGAATTCCCCATGATTTCTATTGAACGAATTCCATGAAGC
>QMMT01000393.1 GCA_003647385.1 Deltaproteobacteria bacterium | reverse complement strand
TTATAATACCGGGGTCACAAAGGTGATCGGTGAAGAAGGGCAGTTAAAATCAATTGAATATATAGAACTTGACACAGGCGTAAAACATGTTATTAATACGGATACTTTAATTATAGGGTCAGGAAGATTTCCGGAACTTGTGTTTATTCCTGTAAGAAATAATGAGCAGGATGGAGAAGAAGATCTGATTGAAAATAATACGCCATTAGTTTGGGAAGGTATTGAATTGCAGAAAAAACCTGATGCGAACAGGGAGCTGGGACTGCTTTCAAATCAAGATGTCATCAGTGAGTACTCTTCCGCAGTGGCAGCTATCAATGGCGGCAGAAAAGCCGCAGCAGCTATTCATAACGCCATGTATGGAATACAGTTTCAGGAATCTTCTAAATTTATTACAGACCAGACACTGCTTCAGGATGTTTCATTGTTGAATAATGTTGATATTACCCCTAGGAACATTTTGACATTGCGAAAAGCTCAAAAAATGTCTTCAGAAAAATTTTCAACGGGATTCTCAGCTGAAGAAGCCCGGGCTGAAGCTGACAGGTGCTTAAGATGCGGCCTTATTTGTTATGAAAAATCATAAGACAGCCGGATAAGATTTTTGACCAATCGTAACGAATATAATATTAATTAAAATTTTTGGATAACACAAATGAGATCTGAACAGATACTTGTTGTTGATGATGAAAAAAGGATTGTTGAAAATATTTCTCTTTTTCTGAAAAGAGAGGGTTTTCAAACAACAGGCGCCTATGATGGTGATGAGGCAGTCAGAATTTTTAAACAACAACGATTTGATCTTGTCCTGCTGGATGTCAGCATGCCCGGAATGAACGGGTATGAAACCATGGAACATATTTTTGACATAGATGAAGATGCCATGGTTATTATTATCACGGGCAATGCATCTGTTGAGTCTGCCATCCGGGCATTAAAAATCGGTGCCTGGGATTATCTTAAAAAGCCTTTTGAATATGCAGACCTCATAAAAACAGTTAAAAATGCACTTTTCCAAAAGGAATTAGTCGCAGATAAAAAAGCTGTATCGGCAAGGCTTGAAGCATCTGAGAGACAATATGAATACATGGTGAATAATTCTCCGGATCTTATTTTTACCCTTGATAAAAACGGGTGTTTCACTTTTATGAATCACCAGTTTGAGAAGGTGCTTGGATTTTCAAGAAAAGACCTGATCGGAACTGGTTTCAAAAATATCCTTCATGAAGGAGACATTTCAAAAGCCTCGGCTCTGATTCGGGTTGAAAAATATGATCAGCTGATCAATGATGGGCAGGATATGCATTTGCGATTTAAAAAAGCTACGAGCAAACAATCTCAGTATGACCCCTATGAATTATTTGCTTTTATGGAAGTTAAAGCCACTCCCATGCATCTGCCGGCCAGTGACAAGAAAGAGGAATTTATCGGTGTTTATGCAGCGGCCAGGGATGTGACTGAAAGGGTTAATTTAGAAGACCAGCTGCGCCAGGCACAAAAGATGGAAGCCATTGGAACGCTTGCAGGTGGGATTGCCCATGATTTCAACAATATCCTTATGGGTATCCAGGGTTATGCTTCTCTTGTGAAAAGTGGTTTTGAACGAAAAAGCAATGAGTATAAACGGCTTGCCAATATTGATGAATATGTTTTCAGTGGTGCTGAGATGGCCAAGCAATTGCTGGGGTTTGCTCAGAAAACATGCCAGGAAACCTGTCTTATTAACTTGAATTATCTTTTAAAGATGTCTGCAAAAATGTTTGGCCGGACAAAAAAAGATATATTGATTGAGCAATACCTGGACAAAGAATTATGGGGAACTGTTATAGATGAAGGACAGATTAAACAGGTATTAATGAACCTTTTTGTTAATGCATGGCAGGCAATGCCGGATGGCGGCAAAATTATTATAACATCAGAAAATGTTATTGTGGATGAATCAAAAAAGGATGAATTCGGACTTGAAAATGCCGGTACCTATGCGAAAATAACTGTCTCGGATACGGGTACAGGGATAAGTGAGGAGATTATCACAAGAATCTTTGATCCATTCTTTACTACAAAAGAAAGAGGCCAGGGAACAGGCCTTGGACTTGCCACAGCCTATGGAATTATCAAAAGCCACAAAGGAACCTTTAAAGTTGAAAGCAAGCTTGAAAAAGGCAGCTCTTTCATATTTTTCCTACCCGCCCGTCAAACCAAACAGGACTTGCGTAAACTGCGCGAGGAAAAGAAAGTAATTTTTAATGGGAAAGGGACTATTTTACTGGTTGACGACGAAAAGGGTGTGGTTGAAGTTTGTTCTGAAATGATAGAATCCCTTGGATACAAGGTTGAGTCAGCTTCAAACGGACTTGCAGCTTTAGAAATTTTAAAAAATAAAAATATGGGAATAGATCTGGTTATTCTCGATATGGTCATGCCTGTGATGAATGGAGAGGAAACCTTTGAACAAATCAAGATGCTTGATCCGGATATGAGAGTACTGGTGTCCTCGGGCTACAGCCGGGAAGCGGAAATAGAAAAAATGATGGAAAAAGGATGCAATGAGTTTATCTTGAAACCATTTGATGTGGCAGCATTATCAGAAAAGTTGAACAAAGTGCTACAGACTGCTGAAAGAGTATAAATTTTTGTGAGTTTCTAAGATATCAGTGTTGAACAATGAGAGTTAAGGGTTTGGGATAAGTTTCCCAAACCCTTATTTATATATATTACCCAAACGTCTTTTCAAGATCAGGAACAATCTGTTTTTTGCGGCTCATGATGCCGGGCAGCCAGATTTTTCCATCAACCGGAGCAATACCAAACGTTTTTTCAACAACAGACTCATCGTCTGAAGCGATTAAAAGTTCAGTGCCTTCTTTCATGATATCGGTCAACATAAGAAGAACGGTATGATGGCCTTTTTCTTCTTTAAGTGTCTGGATATCTTTTTCAAGATCTGCTTTGATCCCGTCAACAATTGAAAGGTCAACAAGTTCAAGCTGTCCACAACCGACCCCGTTGCCACTCATGTTAAAATCTTTGTAATCACGGAGTACGAGTTCTCGAATCGGAGTACCTTCCACAGCAGATTTTACCTTGAACATTTCAATACCCAAACTCTCCAGGTCACTTTCCCCACAGATTTCAGAAAGTTTTGCACAGACTTTTTTGTCTGTATCAGTGCAGGTGGCTGATTTGAAAATAACCGTATCGGAAAGGATTGCGCAAAGCATGATACCTGCAATATCCTTTGGAATTTCAATATCAAAATAATTATACATGGATGCGACAACCGTGCAAGTACATCCGACAGGCCATATCCAGCATTCAAGCGGCTGAGATGTAGTGACATCACCCAGTTTATGGTGATCGACAATGCCAAGAATATTGGCTTGGCCAAGATCATCAGCACTCT
>QMMT01000392.1 GCA_003647385.1 Deltaproteobacteria bacterium | reverse complement strand
TAATAATATCATTAGTGTCTTAAAGTCAAGTTTCTATACGCTGTATTCAAGTGAAGATTTATATGCGTTAAAAAAAATTGTAAGTTTTTGCTGCCTTTTGCGACTGAAAATAAAAGTAGAATTGTCTTTGCGTCTATTTACAGGAGGCCTTAAATGGGCAAACAAGTTATTAATCAAAAAAACGGTATTGATAGTTTTTTAGTCTTTGTGTTTGCTCTTGGCATCATGATTTCTCCTGACAGCCTTGCCATGCTGGGAATTTTTTTCGGGGAAACGGGTTATATTGGGTTTTTCCTGATCCTTTTCAGCACAGTAATCTATTTGGCTTTACTCTCACAATACAAACAAATTTTCATTTTTTTATCTGGAAATTCTTCTGACATTGAGATACTGAAAACAACAATGGGAACCATCTCCGCCTTCTTTTCTTTTTTTGTTAAAATGATAGTTGCTATTTTCCTGTCCACCGGGCTTCTGGTATCTTCAGGGTTTGTATTCAATGAAGTGTTTTTGTATTGGTTTCCCAATTTTGGATTTGCATTCGGTCTGTTAGGATTATTACTTGGCCTACAGTTCTTACCCAATAAAGTGGGTTTGTATTTCCAAATCGGCTTTTGCGGGATTGCTATTTCAGGCCTTTTAATTTTAATCATTGCAGGAATCATTCAGACAGATCAACTGATCCACTTCAAACCGGCAGGTATTGATTTTTCGATTAATTCTAATGGATTAGATACGTTTTTTTTGCCCTTGCTATTCTTTATCGGCTTTGACTTAAGCTTTACTGTCTGGAACAAATCAGAACAAAAATATCCAAAAAAATATCATATATTATTCGCAGCTGTGATATTCATGAGTCTTCTTTTTATCTTATGGGGATATGTTTTACTTACATATGTCCCAATGGAAAAATTGATGAACTCCCGCATCCCCCATATGATTGCTGCAAAAAATATTTTAGGTGATCCCGGCAGATTTATTATGGGTACAATTATAATTTCAGGATCTTTAGCTGCTATTCATGCTCTTTTTACCAGTATCTTAAAACAGGGATCAATGCTTTTAAAAACCAATATGTTAGTAAAAAGTATCAAAAGGCCTCAAATTATCATTTTAACTCTGGCATTAATTATTGCTGGCATGATGGTAGGAGGTATGGCGGGTAAAGAGGAGCTGGAGACCCTTATCCGAGCCTCACTGATTCTTTGGCTGATATCATATACGATGATATCAATTACCCATATTCTCATATTAGGCCGGGCAGGCAAAAGACATCATATCAATCTTTTAATCAAAGAAACGATCAATGTAATGTGTGTGTTGATATTGGGAATCAGTATCCTTATATTAATAGTAATGGATGACAACTCCATTCTAATTTTAAAATTTCTGGGTGTGGCTTTTTTCATAGGTCTCACCCCGGGTATTTTGTTGATGTTCAGAGACAATACCACTTAAAAAAAGATTAGAATGAAACATTCATTTTTTAAAAAATTCAAATCAGGGAGAAAAAAATGGAACTTTTAAGAAAAAAAACGTTTTTGACAGCATTGATATTCGCAGCTGTTTTTACACTGCTTGCTTCAACAGGAATCGCTGCAAATGCAAATAAAATAACCAAAGAAGAATTAAAAAAAATCATGGGTGAAGATACAGTCTTAATTTTAGACGTGCGGGCGGGCAGAGACTGGGGTTCATCTGAGTTTAAAATCAAAGGAGCTCACCGTGCAGCCCCAAAGGATTTCAATTTATGGTCAAATAAATATCCAAAAGATAAGACGTTAGTTTTATATTGTGCATGACCCAATGAAGCAACAAGTGCCGGTCTGGCACAAAAATTATTGTCAAATGGATACACTAAAGTCCATGCACTGAAAGGTGGCTGGCGGGAATGGTTCAGGACGAAATTTCCTGTTGAAGACAAATAAGCATTGCGACAGTTATTCTAATTTTCCTGAACAGTCAAATTCATTGTCCTGTGTTGAATACAAAAGGTCGCTAATTTAAACCGAATAAAATTCGGTACTTTTTTAATAATTTTAATTAATTATTTGATTATTTTACTTGACACTAAAGTTTTATTCGGTATAAACTACAAGATATCGAATTAAATTTCATATTTTGGAGACACAGTGGATACTATTGACAGACAGACCTTGAAAGCATTGCAGCAGGACGGGCGAAAAAAAAACAGCGAGCTTGCCAAAGAGGTAGGACTTGCACCCTCCACCATGCTGGACAGGGTCAAAAAACTTGAAGACAAGGGAATTGTCAAAGGGTATCGGGCAGTTGTAGATCCTGAAAAACTGGGTTTAAAAGCCCAGGGGTTTGCCTGTATTTCTCTTGACCGGCACCGGGTAAAGGATATTGAACTGCTGGAGCACGAAATCAATCAAATTCCCAGTGTCCGGGCCTGTTATCATATTACCGGCCGGTTTGATTACCTTCTGCATGTGGTAGCGCCGGATCTGGGTGACCTCGGCAACCTGATCAAGGAAAAACTGGCCACCATTCCGGGCATGGGAAAAATCGAAACCTTTATTGTATACGCAGAAGTCAAACCAGACCAGGGATGGCCCATTGACGCAGCTTTAACTTAATAAAACCTATGAGTAACAGATAAAAAAGGAGAAGAAAAATGGCGAAGAAAAAAGCAATCCATGATTTTTACAAAATGAAAGAGAACAGTGAAAAAGTCACCTGGTTGACTTCCTATGATTTTCCCACTGCCCAGTTTGCAGAAGCAGCAGGGCTTGATATGATTCTTGTTGGCGATTCCCTTGGCATGTGCGTCTATGGCTATAAGGGTACCGTTCCCGTCACCATGGACCAGTGCATTGTTCATTGCGATGCAGTAAGAAGGGGCGCACCCAATGTATTTGTTGTCGGAGACATGCCGTTTATGAGTTACCAGATCTCTGATGAGGATGCGGTATATAATGCCGGTCGTTTTTTAAAGGAAGCAGATATGGATGCCATCAAGCTTGAGGGCGGCACCCGGGTGGCCTCACAAATCAAGGCCATTGTGGAAGCAGGAATAGTTGTCATCGGCCATATCGGTCTGACTCCCCAGAGTTCTGGAGCGCTGGGGGGACACAAAGCCCAGGGGCGAACCTCAAAAGATGCCGCCATGGTTGTTGAAGATGCCCTGGCCGTACAAAAAGCCGGTGCCCAGATGCTCCTTGTAGAAGCGGTTCCCCCGGAAGTAGCCCAGTATATTGCCGACACCCTGACCATACCGGTATTCTCAATTGGTGCGGGAAAAGAATGTGACGGACAACTATTGATCGTCAGTGACCTCATTGGTCAATTCCAGGCATTCACTCCGAAATTTGTTAAAAAATATTGTGACGTTGCCACCATCATCACCGATGCCATGAAAGCCTATTGTGCAGATGTGCGAGAAGGCAAATTTCCGGAAGACAAGCATTGTTATCATATGATAG
>QMMT01000391.1 GCA_003647385.1 Deltaproteobacteria bacterium | reverse complement strand
TTAAACGAGGCAACAGAATTCAAGCCTAAGCGTTCAATGGCAAGTCTGACTTTCTGGTCTTCCTCCAGGACAAAGAGATTTTCTTTTTCAATATAATAATCAGCCGCCATGAGTATGGCTTCCAAAGGGACCACGCCGACGATTTCAGATCCAGCAACAGCTACGTTCAACTCTTTTGCATCCTTTTTAACGGCTTCAAACAGCACATGGAGGGAGTTTACATGATAGTTGTTCAGGTTCACCGTGACCTGGGCAAGGTTGTAATCTTCCACATACCATCCCATGCCTTTGACTTCCAAAAGCTTACCCGGTTCATCAGGGCCCCGGCCGGCTTCCCGAAGATTCAGAGCAATCCTGTGGGCCTGGTTAGGTGTGGACAGAAGGTTGACGTTATAGGCAATCAGAAAAAATCTTGCACCGGTTACGGTGGCCCCCCACTCAGGGATAAATTCAGCAGGTCCGAAATCCGGTTTCCACTCCTTGGTGACGATCCTGTCTTTTATGCCTTCATACTGCCCCTCCCTGATCTGGGGAAGTTTTTTCCGGTAATCAAGGGTAGCAGATTCTTCATAAAGATAAATGGGAATGCCAAGCTCATCAGCAGCACGTCTGCCAAATTCTTTTGAAATATCAATACATTCTTCCATGGTCACGTTGGCTACCGGAATAAACGGACAGACATCCATGGCGCCCATTCGGTGATGTTCCCCCTGATGGGTTCTCATATCAATTTTCTGTCTTGCCACCCCGGCTGCATTTAATGCACCCTCTATAACTGCTTTCGGAGGACCCACAAAAGTATAGACCGTTCTATTGGTGGATTTTCCCGGATCAACATCCAGAAGACGGCAGTCTCTGGTCTGTTTAATGGCATCTGCTATGGCGTCTATGGTTTCTTTGTTTCGGCCTTCACTGAAATTGGGTACACACTCGACTATTTTTTTCATACCTTCTTATTTCCTCTATAGTGATTGGTTTTTTTCATTTCCTCCTTGTTTTACCATAAAGAAAACAGCTTGTATATACAT
The DNA here is from genome assembly GCA_003647385.1 of Deltaproteobacteria bacterium. Taxonomy (GTDB): domain Bacteria; phylum Desulfobacterota; class Desulfobacteria; order Desulfobacterales; family Desulfobacteraceae; genus Desulfobacula. Next base: position 2,425 of record QMMT01000391.1, on the reverse strand, counting down.
GCATAATATAGAGTTGGGATTCATTTATATCCTTTCATTGCAATCCTGACATTCCTTTGAAATATATGATAGGGGATATCTGTATTGAGTTGGGAGGAGAGAGATTTATATTCATTTTCTGAAAGCCTGCTTAAATGTGGTAAAAAGAAAACATCTTTCCAATCATTAATCCTTTTCCGGAAGGACAGTGTCATTTTCGTGCTTAAAGGCTTCTTCAGGTGCCTTCTGTTCCAGGGACAGGCCTGCTGGCATATCTCACAATCGCCTATTCTATTGTCCATGGCCTTCATAACTCTTTCCGGTAATTTTTCACCTGCAAGGAGATTCGACATGCACTGTTCCACACTTAACACGTATGGCATAGCAAGCGCATCAACAGGACAGGCCTTTTGACATTCATTGCATTTATGGCATCGATTGGGTTCTATTGTGGTATTATATTCCAAATCAGCATCCGTGACAATTCCCCCAAGTGCTAAAAAAGTTCCATATTTTTTTGATATCAGTAAAGAATGTTTCCCCTGCCATCCAAGACCTGCCCTTATTGCAGCAAGTTTCAATGGCAGTATGGAACCCTCTTTGGCCGAACCATCACAAATTTTTGCTCGATACCCCTGATTTTTTAACAATGCGGCAATGGGTTCTATGGGTTTCACAATATCAAGAAAGAAACCTGAGAGATACAATCTGCTTGTTCTGCCATACTGTTCGTTTTCCCACTCAGGAAGTGTTATCCCCCCAATATATATCCCAACAACAATAATGGATTTTGCACTGGCCAGACTTAACTTTGGATCTTTTCTTTGTGGATGGTCCAAGGCATAATCCTTGAATTCGTCTGCCCTGGCAAAACCAATGGTATCAATTCCAATGGAATCCGCAAGATTTTTGATATTTTCTGAAAGAGACAGTTTGTTCATTTCCATTTTTTTAAATCCTATCCTTAAGCGAAGGAAACCTTGAACTATCCGTATGGGGATAGAACTTAGCGCCGGAAAACATGTTCATGAATTCCTGGTTAACGTTGAGTTCAATATAGGTAATGGACTGCCGGATCTTCATAATCCGCTCAAACGCATCCGGATCTTTTAACAAGACCTTTGCACCGCCAAGGGAGCTGTTGCCCAGGACTTTAAATGTTTCGACCGGGATATCCGGGAGCATGCCGATGGATATAGCAGACACAGGATTGATAAATGATCCGAATGTTCCTGCCACATAGAAGGTTTTGAGATCCTCAAATTCAAGTCCGGCTGTATTTTTCACGATCACTTCCAGGATGGTGTACATAGCTGCTTTTGAACTGGTCAAAGAATTTAAATCCACCTGGCTGAGACAAATGGGTTCCCCTGTTGCGGAATCATGTTTATCCACAAGGATAAAATAACGGATACCGTCCTTTTCAAATAACTGATCCCCACAAACTTTTTTTGAAAATTTTCCCCGGATATCTATTCTTCCGGATAAAAACAGGCTGGCAGCCAGGTCAATCATGCCGGACCCACAGATGCCGACAGGTTTTTTACCCTCTATGGTATGGACATTAAGTGCATGGGAGTCAGGATCTATCCATACCTGATCAATCACGCCCGGTTTTGCCGTCATACCCATTTTGCTGACCCCACCCTCGAGAGCCGGGCCTGCAGCACCGGCACAGGCAACCAGCCAGTCTTTGTTCCCAACGACAATTTCTGCATTAGTGCCCACATCCACCATAAGGCAGGGATCTTCTTCCCTGTCAAGATCTGAATAAAGAACGCCTGAAATCAGATCTCCGCCAAAATAAGACCCGATATTGGGGAAGAGAAAAACAACGCCATTTTTATTGACTTCAAGCTTTAAATCTCCGGCCGCCTGGGTATCTGGGATATTCACACAGGGAATATAAGGTTCCTTGATAATCTCAAAAGATTCGATCCCTAAAAACAGATGTGTCATGGCCGTATTACCGGCGCCGGTAACAAGATATATGTCTTGTTTTTGATATCCATTTTCTTTACACAAGGCTGAAATATTAAGGTTCACTGCCTCAATAACAAGGTGGTTCAACTCCTTAAGCCCGCTATTTTCTTTGGAATAATGGATCCTTGCCAGGACGTCAGGTCCAATGACCGCCTGGGGGTTATCAAACCCTTTCTCACCCAGTTCCTGTCCGGTTTCTATATTGACCAGCGACATCACAATTCTTGTGGTACCGATATCAATGGCTACCCCTAAAACAGGCCTGTCGGATAATGGACCCAGCAGATCCAGCAGTATCCAGGAATACCGATCTTTAAACAGAACTGCTCTCGCCTTAAAGTCCCATGATCTTAAATTTGAGGGCAGTTTTTTAAGCACTTGCAGAGGAATTCTAATGTGTTTTGTATTCAATTCCTGTTGAAGACTTTTTTCCAGCCTCTGGGCATCTGCTGTATTATCGGTC
>QMMT01000390.1 GCA_003647385.1 Deltaproteobacteria bacterium | reverse complement strand
TCTAGCTCGATAAAAAACAGTGCCTGTCTGGGATCGTGGGAGGTTGAGTTTTTAATCCTTGCCATAAATCTGATGGCCTTATCGGTTTTTGTATTGTCACGATTTGCCAGCAATCATACCATATTCGATACAGTCGCAAAGCAGGTATTGGGCATTGTTTATATCCCGGTCTCTTTGTCCCTTCTGGTTTTTATTAAAGAACTTGATGGTGGAACATTTTGGATTATATGGCTCTTAATTGTTATCTTTGCAAATGATACCGGTGCATTTTACACGGGTACATTTTTTGGGAAAAGGAGACTTTCTCCTAACATCAGTCCCAATAAAACGATTGAAGGATCGTTGGGCGGTGTGGCTGCTTCCATGGTGGTCGGATTTATTTTTTGTCAGATTTTTTTTAATAACCTGTCTTTGGCATTTCTTACCATACCGGCGTCGTTCATGCTTGCCATTGCAGGGCAGATAGGTGATCTGTTTGAGTCAGCCATGAAACGTGCATCCAACATAAAAGATTCCGGTCGAATTCTCCCGGGGCACGGTGGGATGCTGGATCGAATCGACGGATTGCTTTTAGCCATTCCGGTTTTATATGTCTACCTGGTAAGTGTTTTATGAAATATTTGTCCATTTTAGGGTCAACCGGCTCCATTGGAACCAGTGCGTTGGATATAGTCCGGATGCATCCGGATCGCTTTTGTGTAAAGGCACTGACAGCCGCCAATAATATAGATTTTTTTTCTCAGCAGATTGATGAATTTAAACCCGAACTGGTTGCCGTGCTTGATGAAGAAAAAGCACTGGAACTGTCCCGGGTTTTAAAGGGAAATCATCGGCCTGAAATTTTATTTGGGGAAGCAGGGTATTGTGAAGCCGCATCATATGGGACTTGCGACACTATTCTTCTGGCCATGGTGGGTGCAGCAGGTCTTAAACCGGCTCTTTGCGCCATTGAGGCAAAAAAACAGATAGCCCTTGCCAACAAGGAGACCCTGGTCATGGCCGGTGAAATTGTCATGGCCAAAGCAAAGGAAAATGGTGTGTCCATTCTGCCTGTGGACAGTGAACACAGTGCTATATACCAATGTCTTAAGGGGAACCTGAAAAAAGATGTAACAAAAATATTTTTGACGGCTTCAGGTGGGCCATTTAGAGAAAAACCATTCGATGAATTTAAAAGCATTACATTAAAAGATGCACTCAATCATCCCACCTGGAATATGGGACACAAAATTACCATAGATTCCGCTACGTTGATGAATAAAGGTCTTGAGATCATTGAAGCTGTTCATCTGTTTAATATCACCCATGAAGAAATTGAGGTACTTGTTCATCCCCAGAGTATCGTCCATTCCATGGTGGGGTATAAAGATGGCAGTATTATGGCACAAATGGGACCACCGGATATGAAAGGGGCTATTTCTTATGCCTTATCAGAGCCTGACCGCATTGATCTGCAAATGGATTTTCCTGATTTTGTGAGCCTTGGTGCACTGACATTTGAAAAGCCGGATACTCAAAAGTTTCCTTCACTTGAATTTGCATTTGAAGCCTGTAAACAAAAAGGGACACTGCCGGCTGTGATGAATGCTGCCAATGAGGTGGCGGTGAGTGCCTTTTTAGAAAAGCGTATCGATTTTTTAGACATTTTTAAATTAATTTCCAGAACAATGGAACTTCATACACAGATTGACAATCCCGATCTTTCAGGTATTATTGAAGCAGATTGTTGGGCACGCGAAAAAGTACAATCCCAAATATAAAAAAGATGTAAAAGTGAGGTTTTATGGGGTATTCTGCTGTAGCATTCATAATTGTAATCGGAATTCTTGTTTTTATCCATGAATTTGGACACTTTATTGCGGCCAGGATTTGTGGTGTGGGAGTCGAAGTATTCTCCCTGGGGTTTGGACCAAAAATCTTAAAAAAAAGAGTGGGCCGGACCCAGTACTGCCTGTCTGCCATACCCCTGGGCGGTTATGTAAAAATGGTAGGAGAGGAACCCGGAACGACGATTGATCCAGAAGATATCCAGTCTTCTTTTACCCACAAATCCTTGTTGCAAAAAAGCATTGTTGTTGCAGCCGGTCCATTTTTTAATTTTTTTCTTGCCATTTTTATTTTTTATGCCCTTTACCAGTTTTCAGGAATTTATCTGGCCAAACCGGTTGTGGGCAAAGTCATGGAAAATACACCTGCTTTAACGTCCGGCATAAAGCCAGGGGATGTGATCAAAGAAATCAATCAGAACAAGGTTGAATCATTTGAAGATATTTCCCGGATTATTGGTAAGAGTAAGGGTGAACAATTAGATATTATTGTAGAGCGTGGCACAAGATTTGTCGGCATTGTTCTTACGCCGGTTTTAAGACCAGGCAAAAATTTGTTTGGTGAAGAAATTGAAAAATATATCATTGGTATTGTGGGTAGCGGAGAGTCCTTTCACAAGAGCCTTAACCCGTTTGCTGCCTTCTGGCAGTCCATTAAGGATACTTACGGACTTGTGAAGTTAACCATTCTGTCTGTTGGGAAAATGATCAATGGAAGTATCTCGGCAAACAATCTGGGTGGACCTTTGATGATTGCTCAAATGGCAGGTGAGCAGGCAAAAGCAGGTGTTATGAGTTTTGCATGGTTTATTGCTCTTTTGTCTGTCAATCTTGGTATTATCAATCTTTTCCCCATTCCGGTGTTAGATGGCGGTCATTTGTTATTTTTTGGTATTGAAGCCATTACAGGAAAAGCGGTGGGTGACAAATTACGTGAGAAACTGGTTCAATTTGGCGCAGCAATGCTTGTAGCGTTAATGGTCTTTGTTTTTTATAATGATATTGTGCGACTGTTCATTAATGGTGCCAAATAATATGGAGCAGATAAAATGATTTCATGTATTGAGATTGCTCTTAAAAAAGAGCTGAGGGATGCTGAAGCATCTTCTCTTAAAAAAAAGGCGGATTCTTATTTTGGAATTAATATTCAAGAAGCGCGATGCATCAATATCGTGACCATTGAATCAGATCTGGATTCACATCAGCTTGAAAAAATTAAAGATGAGATTCTCACCAATCCTGTGACCCAGGTTTCAAGCTTAAAACCACTTGACATTGATTTTCACTGGTGCATCTGGGTTGGATACAGACCGGGGGTGAAAGATAACCCCGGTGCAACGGCAATGGAAGCCGTTAAAGACCATTTAGGGAAAAATTTTGGAGTTGATGAGGGCATATATACCTCAAAACGATATTGCCTGAAAGGTGATACTCTTGTTCGCAGTGATGTGGAAAAGCTGGCATCTGAACTTTTATCAAACAGTATTATTCAACAGTTCAAAGTTTTCTCCATTGAAAAATGGGATAAAGAAACTGGAGCAGATGTTAAACCGGCCAAGGTTATCCTTGACCATACGCCTTGTTTTGAAGTGATCAATATTGAGTC
>QMMT01000389.1 GCA_003647385.1 Deltaproteobacteria bacterium | reverse complement strand
GATTCTTTGGCCATCATTTTTAAATGGGCAATACTGCCTTCAATGTCACTGTCATAAAGTCGTTTATCAACATCGATTGATGCATTGAATTTTTCAACCAGTTCGTCTGTTTTTTCAGAGAATCTTCCGCCCCAAAGTTTTTTATTCTTCAAAATAATTTCCTAACTTATAAAAGGCTGTCCAAAGCAGATATCAGCCTGTCAATATCTTTTTCTTCAATAATTAAGGGGGGTGCAAACCTTAAAATTTTATCCTGAATTCCATTTATTATAAAGCCCTTTTTCATTAATTTTCCTACAAAAAAGGCTGCATCCTTATCTTTTTCCAACTCAATTTCCATCCCTAACAAAAGGCCTTCTCCCCGGACATCCGTAACCCTGGAATGTTTTTCTTTTAATTTTACGAGTTTATCCTTAAAATATCGGCCTTTTTCACGGACTTGTTCTAAAAATGTTTCCTGACTGATAATATTCACAACTTCTAAAGCAGCTGCCGTAGCAAGGGGTGTTCCCCCAAATGTTGTGGCATGGCTGCCATAATCAAACCCGGCTGCGGCATCTTGAGTCGCCAGCATGGCGCCGATGGGAAGCCCGTTACCAAGCGCTTTTGCAAGCGTCATAATATCCGGGGTCACCCCATAAAGCTCATGGGCAAAAAGTTTGCCGCATCTTCCCATACCGCACTGAATTTCATCAAAAATCAATAAGATTCCCTTATCATTACAAAGTTCTCTTACCGCTTTTAAAAATTGTGGGTCTGCCGGAATAATCCCGCCTTCACCCTGAACCGGCTCCAGCATAATCCCACAAACCGTTTCATCGATTTCATTTTTTAACGCTTCAATGTCGTTAAAGGGAACATAAGAAAATCCTTCGAGAAGCGGATAAAATCCTTCCTTGATCTTTTTCTGGCCGGTGGCGCTTAAAGTTGCCATGGTTCTCCCATGAAAGGATTGTTCCATGGTAATAATTTTAAACCTGATTTTATCTCCTTTTTTTTGGAAATATCTTCTGGCTAGTTTTATGGCTGCTTCATTGGCCTCGGCACCTGAATTTGCAAAAAATACCCTGTCGGCAAAGCTTTTCTCACACAGTTTTGATGCCAGATCCGCCTGGGGCATGGTATAAAAAAGATTGGACACATGAACAAGGGTTGAGGCTTGCTTATTTATGGCTTGTGTAATTTTCGGATGACAGTGTCCAAGACCGCAGACTGCAATCCCGGCTAAAAAATCTGTATATTTTTTCCCATCCTCATCCCATAAAAAACTTCCTTCTCCCTTAACAAATGCCTTACCTTGTCTAAGATAGGTTTGAAATACAAAATTATCAGTTTTTTGAATTGAATCCACGTTTAAACCTCGTAAAATTTAGAATTAGTCTACAAAGACCTGGGTACCGATGCCGGAGTCGGTAAATAATTCAAGTAATACGGCATGGGGCAGTTTCCCGTTAATAATGTGGGATTTTTTTACATTGTTTTTTACGGCATCAAGTGCACATTCAACTTTGGGAATCATTCCACCCTTGATCTGGTCTGCATCAATCATATTTTTAATGGTTTTGGCATCAACAGAAGAAATCAGTTTTTTATCTGTGTCCAGCACACCGTCGACATCGGTTACAAGCATAAGACGTTCTGCTTTAAGGGCTGCTGCAATCTTTGATGCGACAACATCGGCATTGATATTATAGGTTTCACCATTAACACCTAAACCCACTGGTGCAATAATAGGAATAAACCCTTTGGCAGTCAGGGTATGTATAATATCAGGATTAATATGAGACACATTGCCCACCATGCCGGGGTCTATGATTTCAGGCGGTTTGTTTTCATCAACTTTGTGGTAAATGGTCATCTTCTCAGCAGTAATCAGCATGCCGTCTTTTCCGGTCAAACCAACCGCTTTACCCCCCTGACGGTTAATCCTTGCGACAATGTCCTTGTTGACTTTACCGCCTAAAACCATCTCAACCACATCCATTGTTTCGTCATCGGTATATCTCATGCCCCGAACAAATTTTGATGTGATCCCCATGGCATCCAACACTTTATTGATCTGAGGTCCACCACCATGAATAACAACCGGATTCACCCCGATATATTTTAATAATGTGATATCATTGGCAAAATCCTTTTTTAACTTTTCATCCACCATGGCATGACCGCCGTATTTTACCACAATAGTCTTACCGGAGAACTTTTATATGTACGGCAGCGCCTCAATGAGTATGTCAGCAACATTTGTTTTCATAGGATATACCTTGTTAAATCTTCATTTTCAACAATATCCATCAATTGTTTTTCCACAAAAGAGCCATCAATTACAATCTTTTTTTCTTCAATGTCAGGGGCTTTAAAAAGAATATCTTCCAAAAGCCTCTCCATCACGGTATGAAGCCTTCTGGCACCGATATTTTCTGTTGTGGAATTGACTTCCACAGCAATGGTTGAAATTTTTTCAATCGCACCTTTGGTAAACTCAATTTCTATGCCTTCTGTTCTTAAAAGGGCAATATATTGAAGCACAAGTGCATTTTTGGGTTCTGTTAAAATTCTTATAAATTCATCGGCGCCCAGAGAGTGTAGCTCCACCCTGATGGGAAACCTTCCCTGGAGTTCCGGGATCAAATCTGACGGTTTGGATACATGGAAAGCACCCGAGGCAATAAACAGAATATGATCTGTCTTCACGGTTCCATACTTTGTAGGCACGGAACTCCCCTCCACAATGGGCAGAAGATCTCTTTGAACGCCCTCTTTTGAGACTTCCGGTCCATGACTTTTTTCTTTACCGGCAATCTTATCGATTTCATCAATAAAAATAATTCCCGACTGTTCCACCAAGGTGACGGCATCAGTCTTTATTTGTTCCATGTCCACAAGATGGGCTGCTTCCTCTCCTGTCACAAGTTTTAAAGCATCTTTAATTTTTACTTTGCGCCGTTTTGTATTTTTGGGCATCAGATTCCCCAGCATGTCTTTGACATTGATCCCCATCTCTTCAATACCGGTATTGGAAAAAATTTCAACCATGGGGGATGATTTATCCGCCACCTCAAGATCAACCTGTCGTGAATCAAGTTTTCCGGCCCGCAGCATTTTCCTTAATTTTTCTCTTGTGGATGCCGTGGGTTTATTGTCCTCATCGCCCTTTCCTGCCGTCGTAATAATATCGATATCATTTGAAACAGGGGCACCCGTTTGGGAAGACGGCGGCAGCAAAATATCCAGAATCCTTTCTTCTGCCATCCTGGCTGCTTTTTCCTGTACTGCATCCTGTTGTCTCATCTTTAGACGGTTTACAGTCAGTTCTACAAGATCCCTTATCATGGATTCAACATCCCTGCCCACATATCCTACTTCGGTGAATTTGGACGCTTCTACCTTATAAAAGGGCGAATCAGTCAAATTGGCAAGCCTTCGTGCGATCTCTGTCTTTCCCACGCCTGTGGGACCTATCAATATAATAT
>QMMT01000388.1 GCA_003647385.1 Deltaproteobacteria bacterium | reverse complement strand
GTTATCCAAACCTTAATAAAATCCAAACCTTTTTCAAAGATGCTTGATATTTAAGGGTTTTTATCGAAAAAGGTTTGGATTTTATTTCACGTTGTATGACCTTCTTATCAAATACTTAAACAGGAGGTTATATAAATGAATGTACAAAATCTACGGGATAATTATCCCAAACTCATTTCCTACATGGAAAGCAACGGTTACTCAAAAACATATGTTGACAGATTCAAACGAGAGATTAAAAAAATCATTTCGGCAGATTCAAAGGAATGGTCATGCTACACAGATGTATATCTGGAGTACACCAAAACGTCACAATCCCCTGATTATCTTCGTGATAAACGAACTATCATCGGTGCCATTGAACAGTTTGATGTTCATGGCAGGTACCCGGATGGAAGACGCAGGCATGAACTTTTCGAAAGGGGTTCTTATCCCTTGTTGTCATCGGAATTCAAATCCGTCATCGATCTTTACTGTGAAGTGGAAAAGAAACGTGGCAAGAAAAAATTTACTACCGTTTATACAGAATCTCATAATGCATCCACGTTTTTCTTATCCGTCCAGCAAAAAGGAATTAACAGCCTGGAAAAGACTACAGAAGAAGCCGTGCTTTCAATATTTATGTCCCCGGATGAAACACTGCTCAGGAGCTGTTCTTACAAAAAAAACATTGCTGCGGTATTGAAGGCGTGTCTCCCTTACCATCCAGAAACATGTCCTCAAATTTTGGCTTTTCTTCCAGCCTTAAGGGAAACCAGAAAAAATATACAGTACCTTACATCGAAGGAAATTCAGGAAGTTAAGGGTGCACTGGCTGATGGTAAAAGTCTTCTTACGCTCCGTGATAAAGCTATTGGAATACTTGCACTTTACACAGGACTTCGCGGCTGTGATATTGCAGGGTTGACACTTAGCGACATTGACTGGGATAGGGATCTCATTTGTATCAAACAGCAAAAAACGGAGATTCCTCTTGAACTTCCTTTAACAGCAGTTGTCGGAAATGCCATTTATGACTATCTGACATCAGAGCGCCCACACACAGAAAGCAGATATATTTTTGTTTCCCAGCTTAAGCCATATAAACGACTAAAAAACAGAAGCATTGGCAACGTGGCAGTTCTGATCATGAAAGCAGCAGGCATCCGGCAGTCAAAAGGAGACCGGAAAGGATTTCATATCTTTCGCTATCACCTTGCCACAGCGCTTTTGAGGAATGGAGTTCCTCAGCCTGTTATCAGCAGGACACTTGGTCACACTTCGCCAGATTCTCTTGAGTCATACCTAAGAGCAGATTTTCCGCATTTGAAGGAATGCGCCATCAGCATAGAACGTTTTCCTGTACCAAAGGAGGTGTTTTCTCATGAATAAATTCACTTCTTTTCTTGCACCGCTCATGCAGGCATATGCTTTCTACCAAAAAGCATCCGGACGTTGGAGTGAAGCTTCTTCTTATAAACCAAACCTCATCTTGTTTGATCGATATTGCAAGAAACAATATCCGGAAGCTGCTCTTCTATCTCAGGAAATGGTGGATGGATGGTGCCATCAGCGCGACACAGAATCCAACAATTCATGCAGATCAAGAATCAATGTTGTTGTAAGTTTTATACGATACTTGAGAAAGCGCGGAAAAACAGATGTTATGGAGCCTGAAATTCCAAGGAAGGAGCGATGCACATATATTCCCCATTCTTTTACAGATGTTGAACTGGAAAATTTTTTCCATGCCTGTGATAGCCTTCCTTCTGTATCCCACACTCCCGAACAGCGATCTAGGAAAATAAGTATTCCTGTATTTTTCCGTCTTCTTTACAGTAGTGGAATACGAACCTATGAGGCAAGAATGTTGAGGGTTAAGAACGTCGACTTGTCCAATGGGATCATGAATATCCGTTATTCCAAGGGTAGTGCTCAGCACTACGTAGTGCTACATGACTCCATGAATAAACTTTTAAAAATATATGATGAGGCTATACGGAAGCAGTACCCTCACAGAACTTATTTTTTCCCTGCAAAAGGTAACACTTTCCATAAAAGGCAATGGGTATATGCAAACTTCCGGGAATTATGGGACCAATATAACAGCTCTCATGCTATTGCATATGAGCTCAGACACCATTATGCCATAAAAAACATAAACCGCTGGACAGATGAAGGCTTTGGGTTTGATACAAAACTGCTCTATCTCAGCAAAAGCATGGGACACAGCACACTGGAAAGCACAAAATATTATTATTCCCTTGTTCCTGGAATGGCTGACATCTTGGAAGAAAAAACAGGAATGGATTTCGAAAGCATTGTACCGGAGGTGGATTATGAAGAAAGCGACGAATGAATCCGTTATAATCGCACGCCATATCAATGCTTTTTTGAATAAATATGTCCCTTCCCAGAAAAGTCACAGCAGCCATACATTGAAATCCTATCAGTATGCACTGGCCCTATACATTGGTTTTTTGGAGGCAGAAAAAGGAATAAGCGCAGAAAGCTTGTGTGGTGGATGTTTCAGCAGGATAACAATCGAGGAATGGCTGCAATGGCTGATAGAAGTGCGTTGTTGCAGCCCGGAAACCTGTAACAACCGGTTGGCATCCTTAAGGGCATTCCTAAAATACATGGGTAGTAGGGAAGTCCGCCTGCTGTACCTTTCCGAGGAGGCAACAAGAATTCCACGGAAAAAGGAAGTACGTAAAAGAGTAAAAGGGATGAGCAAAAAAGCAGTACAGGTATTGTTATCGGTTCCGGATTTATCCAGGAAAACAGGACGAAGAGATTTATCACTCATGATTATCATATACAGCACTGCCGCCAGACTGAATGAAATCCTGTCTTTAAAAACAGAACAACTTCATTTGGATGCGGATAAACCGAATGTCACGGTCATTGGAAAGGGAAATAAAATAAGAACCCTGTATCTTCTACCTAAGGCACTTGCACATTTAAAAAAATATCTGAAAGAGTTTCATGGTGATACTCTAGATCCGGAAGCCTATGTTTTTTATTCAAGGAATACCGGACCACATGGAAAAATGAGTCAGACTGCAGTAAACAAACAGCTGAAAAAACATGCCGGAGCCGCCCATGAAATGTGTAGTGAAGTACCACGAGGTCTTCATGCGCATCAGCTGAGACATGCAAAGGCCTCCCACTGGCTGGAAGATGGTATGAATATCGTGCAAATTTCATTTCTGTTAGGGCATGAACAGTTACAGACAACAATGGTATATATGGACATTACTATAGAACAGGAATTAAAAGCCCTTGCAACACTTGAAGATGAGAAGGACAAAAAGGTATCAAAGAAATGGAAAAATCAAAAAGGTGGACTGGCGGGTTTCTGTGGCGTTAGGTCAATGAAGAAGTAAAAAATAAAATCCAAACCTTTTTCGATAAAAACCCTTAAATATCAAGCATCTTTGAAAAAGGTTTGGATTTTATTAAGGTTTGGATAACGCAAGAAATCCAAACGTTTGGATTT
>QMMT01000387.1 GCA_003647385.1 Deltaproteobacteria bacterium | reverse complement strand
GTCATGGAAAAAGCACTCTCCATTTTAAAGAAATTTGATATCCCTTACACCGTCACAGTGGCCTCTGCCCACAGAACCCCGGAAAGAGCGGCCAAATTATCTATTGAAGCAAAAGAAAAAGGGATTAAGGTTCTTATCTGCGGTGCAGGCCATGCCGCCCATTTAGCCGGTGTCATTGCCGCCCATACAACCCTTCCGGTTTTAGGCGTGCCCATTGATTCATCCGCACTTCAAGGAATGGACTCATTGCTGGCAACCGTACAGATGCCTCCGGGAATCCCTGTTTCCACCATGGCCATCGGAAAGCCAGGGGCCTATAATGCCGGTATTTTTGCCGCCCAGATCCTTGCTGTTTCAGATCCTGTGATTGCAGAAAAACTTTCGGCCTTTAAACAGGAGATGGCAGACAAGGTTAATAAAAAGGCCAGATCTTTTGCATGATAAAAAAAATTATCGGCATTGATCCTGTAAACCCTGAACCCGATAGTATTGCAAAAGCCGGAAAGATCATCCGGAATAATGGAATAGTGATCTTTCCGGCCAAATGTCTTTACGGAGTTGCAGCTAATGCATTGAACGAAAAAGCCATAAAAAAAGTCTTTCAACTAAAACAACGACCCTTGAACAACCCGATTCTTGTTCTTATTCCAGACAAAAGCATACTCCCGGATCTTGTTAAATCAATCTCCGAACCTGCCAAAAAACTAATGGATGCATTCTGGCCCGGAAACCTGACCCTTGTATTTGAAGCCAAAGATAATATCCCTCGGCTTCTAACTGCCAATACAGGTAAAATAGGGGTTAGAATTCCTTCTCATCCTGTTGCCAAAGCCCTTGTTGAAGCTGTAAACTTTCCCATTACCGGCACCAGCGCAAACCTGTCTGGACACAAAGGCTGTAAACAGACCGGCCAGCTTGTTCCTTCAATTCTTGACGCTGTAGACCTGGTGCTGGACGCAGGAATTCTAAAAGGAGGTACAGGATCAAGTATCGTGGATGTTACCACATCAACTATTAACGTCATCCGGGAGGGGGAAATTTCACAAGACAAAATCAACAAAACCTTGGTATTTTGACATTACAGACATCATAATTTCATTGACAAATTCTAAGTTTTCCCTTAAAAAAGAACGATTCATGCCGGAGTGGTGGAATTGGTAGACGCAGAGGACTCAAAATCCTCCGGGCTTTATGCTCTTGCGAGTTCAAGTCTCGCCTCCGGTACCAGCTAATAACAAGGCTTTCAACGTTTTCGTTGGAAGTCTTTTTGTTTTGCTGACAACCGATAGCAATCAAACAGCAATTGAAACAAAACAAATTAGTTTGACAAAATTATATTTACTGCTATTATGGAACAATAAACTCCAATTACGCAGAATTTATGGAGTTAATAGTTCCATAATGGAGGCAAATATGCGGTATATTGATCGTAATTTTCAACTCCCTGAAAACCATTTTTTCCTTCTTGGGCCTAGGGGAACAGGCAAATCCACGTTATTAAAAAATCATTTTAAAGATGCCTTGTACATAGATCTGCTCCAGACTGATAATTTTAGAAAATACTCTGCCCGACCGGAAAGACTAACCGAAGTTGTGAATGCACATGCTGAAAAAAAAATTATCATCATTGATGAGATACAAAAGGTGCCGGACCTGCTTTCAATCATACACAGTTTAATAGAAAAACATGATGGCAGAATGTACATAATGACAGGATCGAGTGCAAGAAAATTAAGAAAACAGGGAACAAACCTGCTAGCTGGAAGAGCGTATAAAAAAATCATGTACCCTTTTACTGCAATGGAATTAAAAAAGAGCTTTAACCTTATAGACGCATTAAAATATGGAATGCTGCCGGTAATACTGAACTCACCTGACAAAAATGAAGCCTTGAACGTATATGTCGACTTATATATCAAAGAAGAAGTAATGATGGAGGGATTAACGAGAAACATTGGTGCTTTCACACGTTTTCTTGAAGCTGTCAGCTTCTCTCACGGATCAATTTTGAATATCGTGAATATAGCAAGGGAGTGCCAGGTTGGAAGAAAACTTGTGGAAGCATATATCAGAATTCTTGAGGATTTGATGATTGCGTGGAGAATGCCGGTTTTTTCGAAAAGAGCAAAGAGACAACTCACCGTTCACCCTAAATTTTATTTCTTTGATACAGGGATGTATCGAAAATTAAGGCCGTCCGGATCACTTGATACACCGGAGGAAATAGAAGGGGTTGCTTTAGAAGGTTTGGTTTTGCAAAATATTAAAGCAGCTCTTCCATCAATTGATGATACAGCAAATATCTATTTTTGGAGAACGAAAAGCGGTAGTGAAGTTGATTTTATCATTTATGGTGATGTTATTTTCACAGCTATAGAAGTAAAGAGTTCCCGCACCATAAGACCCAAAGATCTACGATCGCTAAAATCGTTTAAAACTGATTACCCGACATCCAATTCAATAATACTATACAGAGGGAAAGAACGGTTCATACGAGATGACATACTGATAATACCTTGTGAAGAATTCTTAATGGATATGCAAGGCCAATTCAAGATTTGATATTATCAACAGCCCGACTTTGAAGAGCCTCTGGACAGAACCTATGGCAAGCGACAGGCTGATCAAGGGCAAAAATATTTATCCGGTTTTCAACACACTTTAGTTGTTCAAGTTTTTCATATAATCACGGATATGTTCAAATTGTCCCTTTGACCTGACGACTTCAAAAAGTGCTTTTGAATCCTCCAGCATTGTAAGCCCCCTTTTTATCGCCATGTCAAACTCAAAGGGCGGATCACTTGATGCTGGTCCGTGTCCTGCGTAGTAATCATCGACTTTCAGCATGCTGAGACGTTTAATTGATTCGATATAATCACTGATACTTCCCGACCCGAAGACACCACCGATGTTTCCTCCCGTAAAAATGGTGTCACCGGTAAAGATCAATCGTTGATCCGGCTCGTAAAGGCAGATACTTCCGGAACTGTGCCCTGGTGAATGAATGACATGGAAATTGTAGTTTCCCAAACAGATAACAGAGCCGGCCTCAAGACAGATATCGATGCGAAATCCATCAGCGGGCAGCCCAAAAAGCTGATTCATCATTGCAAATTCATCTTGAAGTTGAATTTTCATCGCTGCAAGCCGATGGGCTGCAACCATGGCGGTATCAAAAAAAACAGGGGCGCTTCCAACATGATCAAGGTGCTCATGAGTCAGGACCAAAAGATCAATATCGCGAATCCTTAAATTTATCTCACTCAATCCATGCTCAATTGCCTTGGCTGCGCCGGGCAATCCCGTATCAATCAAAACAGTCTTATCAGATCCCTTAATAACGTAGGAATGGCAATCCGGCATCCTCCCTTTGAGTTGAAAAATATCTGGTCGGAGTTCCTTAATTTCTCGTAAAAATTCTATGATCTGCTCCTTTCATTCAATAAATCAGTGTGTCGTTTTTCAAGAGAATGGATGCGATTACACAACACCC
>QMMT01000386.1 GCA_003647385.1 Deltaproteobacteria bacterium | reverse complement strand
CTGGTTTATCAATGGATAAACGAGCAACCATGCCGACTAATCCAGCGGCCATTGCACCCGCAATGCTGGATGCGGTTCCACCACCTGTTGTTGTATCTTCGCTGTCTAAAACACGTTGAAGCGCTTCCAAATTCGCTTCCATATGCAGACTCCTTTCAGGTTTTGATTAATTAATACTCATTGTTTCTTTTATATTTGTTTTATAAAACAGATATAAAATGATTGTCAATAGTTTTTTTGATCGGGTTATTGTTAGATTTCAATCCTAAAAAAGCGCATAAATGCTGTTGAAATTCCGATCGATTCCAATAAAATTAACACACTTTTTATAAGGGTGCTTTATAGCCAAGGTATTCTTTGGATTATGGATATATGAGAAGTGGATTCCTATTAAAAAATGACAGGCTGTAAATGAGAGCAAAAATGAGCTATGTCGAAGAATTACTCCATAGCTCATTTTTTGAAAAAAATTATGGTACTACTTTTTAGTTTCCATTCTACCCGATGACGGAGAAGCTGGAGTCAGGGTTTATCTCCCGCAATCGGCTGTAAAAACCAATGTTACACTCCCGCCTGGTATAGTGCATGGTAAACTTTACTGGATCACGGTCGTGGTCATGTCCATTTTCGCACCCCTCGATCAACTCGGCCATTAGTTGACCCACCACGGGTGCATTTTTATACTGATTACCCGAAGTACCAACAGCCATATAAAAGCCGGGTAAATCAGATTTGTCATAGATAGGAATCCAGTCGTCTGATGCGTCGTAAAGATCCACTAAACCCTGACTTTTTCCAGGTCCGGGTATGGGTAAATTTTCAAGGCGCTGAGCTACCCGCATGACCTGGGTTGTCCACTGGTCAGTGAAGTTCTGATTGTAATTGTCAGGATCATCTACGTATTCCAGAATGTCACACTCTGGATCCTCGGAACCGATGAGAACATGATTGCCTATTTCCGGACGTGAATAGCAGCCAACATCGCCGTCAGATATGATTGTTCCCAGGTGATTGTAGTCAAACCCCTCGGGTGCGGGAACATGGCACACCTCCTGTTTAAGGGGTCTGGTCTTAATATTCATTCCATCAATCACTCCGGCCATCTGGTTCAGCTGATAGGAGTGGGGACCTGCCACATTGATCACGACGGGTGCCTCTATCTGTGTCCCATCGACCAGCTTGACACCTGCACACCGGCCGTCTTTTTTAAGGATCTCCTTTACCTCTGCTTTGAAAAGGTATTCTCCACCAACATTCTCTCCTGCCACCTGTACATTGTGAACTGACTGCTTTGGATCACTGATAAGACCTGACTCAGGAACATATATGGCCCCGGCAATAGATTCAGCCGTGGACTCTCCAAAGCCCTTGTCATTTGGAAGAGAGGGAGGGCCAAATTGACGGGTATCTGCAATGGGCAGTAGTTTTTTAATGCCGTCAGCGTCCAGTTCCTCGTAAACCACATGTATCTCATCCAGCGAGGCCATGACATCTTTCAGGTAATTATTTTTTTGGGTCTTAATGACCATACAACCGGTATTCAGGTACTTGACCATACCCGTTGTATCCACTTTTCCCAGATACTTCAGCCAGTCTATCCAGTAGTAATAGCCCTCCCGTGCCATGGCAACCCCGTCAGGAGTGGAGTAGTGCAACCGAATGATAGCGCATGATCCTGATGTTGAGCCCAGACCTGATCCAGACAACTTGTCCAGGTTGAGAACCTTTTTACCTCGTTTGGCCAATTCGAAACCCACACAGGCACCAATAATTCCTGCACCGATAACAATGGCATCGTATTTTTTGGACATACGTTTGAATTCCTTTTTATTTAAATTTATTATTAATGCAAATCTGTTTGGTCCCTATTTGCCGGTAAGTTCTTTTTCTCCCTTGGTTTTTATCCGTTCCAATTCAGTCAGGACATTCTCCGGCAGGCTCTCTGGTTTATGGGTATCTATAATACGCCTGATTTCTTCTCTGGCACGCGCCTCCACATCCTTTGAACCCTCTTCCTTCCATCGCTCAAAAGGCTGACGAGTGAAAATTCTGGATCTCCAGAGCTCGCTGCGAAAATGCTTCATGGTATGACTTTGCTGTAGATAATGTCCCCCCGGACCCACCTGGCTGATGACATCCAGGGCCAGGTGTTCGTCACTGACCTCAAAACCCTTCAGGAACCTTTTTGTCATACCGATGATATCGTTGCCCAGCACCAGCTGCTCAACGGCACAGGACATAGCCATGTCCATGTATCCCACATCATGAATCAGATTCAACCCGGCCATTCCCTGGGCCAGAATGTGGTAGGCTGCTTCTCCTCCGGCCTGGGCATCCAGGGTCTTGGCGTCAGTAGCTCCGGCGAGTCCCCAGGTGGGAAGTCCCAGGGATTGAGCCACCTCGGCCTGAGCGGACAGGGTCAGACTCATCTCGGGAGCGCCTATACTCATCAGAGCATTGGCCATATCCAGTATGCCGAAGTTACACCCAAGTCCCACGGGGCAGCCCGGCCTTTTCAATTGAGCCACGACAACACAGAACATCGACTCTGCAACACCCTGGGCCACTGCCCCGGCCATTGTCACGGGTCCCGTGGCTCCCGGCTGGATGGTAGGCCCCATCATCTGGGGCATGCATTTATCAGCCGCAATCAAAATTCGATCTGCCACCTCTTCGGGCATAATTAATGGTGAAATAGGTTCCGGATAGAGGACCAGAAAAGGTTTTTCCCTGAGTCTGTCCATACCGCCGGCCACTTCAGCTGCCATATCATAAATTAACTCGGTTCCACGGGGTGAGTAAGCTAAAAAAACAATGGGTTTACTTGTGTTGGTGACAGTGGCAAAAAATTCGTGTAATTCAGCAGCCATGGGTGGTACGTCCTGAACCGATCCCATGGGCATGACCCAGTCTATGTTCTCAAGCGCGTCAGCCACCCTGGCAGCACGGGCCAGATCTTTAACCCGGGTTTTGTGGTACTCACCCGTAAGTGCGTCCTTGGTGTTGGGGCTGGCAGTTGAAGTGCCGTAGTAACTGTTCCGGCCGGAAACATCCAGTGCCCGATTGCCTTGTCGGTCATAAAGACTCCAGCCCCGGGGTGCAGTGGACAGGCAGCCTCTTACTATGAACTCAGGCACCTTGACGGTCTCATCCTTAACGATTGCTCCTGCGGATTTAAACATTTTGCGCACTCCTGGATGCAGAACCTTGAAACCGACCTCCTCCAATACCCTGAAGGCAGTTCGCTTTATTCTCTCAACCTGATCTTTGGTCAACATCTGAAATTGGGGGCTGGCATTTATAGTAGAATTTGTCTGAATCATCTTCTCTCCCTCCTGTTATCCGGTTATCTTCCGCACTCTCCCCAAGCCACCAGGAAAATCAATGTCTTGAAACTGCAACCGCGGAATGAGAACTTAGCGACAATAATTTTATCTTTTAATAATTTAATCATTAATTCAATCTATCAATCATGTCAATACAAAATTTCAGTAT
>QMMT01000385.1 GCA_003647385.1 Deltaproteobacteria bacterium | reverse complement strand
CGTCAAATCGATTTGTTAGGTAAAAGTTATACGGTAACAATTACAGGTGAGCATGGTGCCCAACAGTTTCAAGTGGATGATGACAAGCCTTGTCCTGCTGTTTTAATTGATAAAAAAGATGGGCATCACAGGGTTCACATGGGTGGTAAACAAAAAGATATCCAAATGGCGGTCAAAGGTGAAACAGCCTATATCCATGCATTTGGCCGGACATTTACCCTGGATATTGTTGATCCGGTGGAGCAAGCCTCGCAGAAAACCGGAAAAGGTAGTAATAGTGCCATGGCACCCATGCCTGGCATGGTGGTGGACATCCATGTTACCGCGGGTGATAAGGTTGTCAGGGGCCAGGACATGATCACCATTGAGAGTATGAAAATTTTAACCGTCATAACTGCACCTCGTGACGGAAAAGTGGCTACAGTCAATTTTGAACCCGGGAAGACGTTTGATAAAAATGATGTTCTGGTTACTCTGATAGAAAAGGAGGATGCGTAGAATGCGTAGAATCAAATCCAATATAGATACCCATTCAGTTCAATTTCATACTTATGAACGCCACAACCTTACACTCATAGATAAGCTTTGTGTGAGTCAGCAAAAAGCACGTTTTGAACGTCCCGAAAGGGATATCAGGCGATTGCGCAAACAAAAAAAATTATTAGTCCGGGAAAGGATTGATTTGCTTCTTGATCCTGAAACTCCGTTTATGGAGTTATCTACTCTGGCGGCTAACATGGCCTATGACGGAACGGTTCCGTCTGCAGGTGTTGTTTCCGGTATAGGGATCGTCAATGGTCGGGAAATTTTGGTGATGGCGAGTGACAGCTCTATCAAGGGCGGTGCCTGGTATCCTTTAACCGTAAAAAAGATGGTTCGAACTCTGGATATCGCCATTGAGAACCATTTGCCCATGATCCATCTGGTGGATGCTGCCGGAGCATTTTTACCATTGCAGTCAGGCCTGTTCCCCGACAGGCACATGGCAGGCAGAATGTTTCGAAATCAATGCGTTTTAAGTGCAATGGGAGTACAACAGGTGGCGCTTGTTCTGGGCCACAGTACTGCCGGTGGCGCATACGTGCCCACCCTGTGTGATTATTCCATTATGGTACGCCACACCGGAGGCGTTTTTCTCGGAGGACCTCCCCTGGTCAAAGCGGCCACAGGTGAAGAGGTAACCGCTGATGAACTCGGAGGTGCTGATGTTCATACAACCGTCAGCGGCACAGCTGATTACGCTGTTGATTCCGAACAGGAAGGTCTTGCGCTTGTGCGTGAAATTGTTGGAACTTTCCCCAGAAAAACTAAAATAGCGCTGGAAAAGAGGGAGTCTGAAGAGCCTTATTATGATCCAAAGGAACTCTACGGTATTATTCCAGACGATGTGAAAAAACAATTCGACATCAGAGATGTTATTGCCCGTATTGTGGATGGCAGCCGATTTCATGAATTTAAGCCTGCCTATGGAACAACCGCAGTATGTGGGTTTGCTTTCCTATATGGCTGGAAGGTCGGAATTATTGGTAATAACGGCGTATTGTTTTCCGACAGTGCCCAAAAATGTACCCAGTTTATGCAGATCTGCAATCGGGATCGTATTCCAATTATTTTTTTACAGAATATCAGTGGATTTATGATCGGTAAGGCATATGAGCATGGCGGTATTACCAAGGACGGAGCCAAAATGCTAATGGTTCAGGCCAACCTTGACGTCCCTAAATTGACCATCATGACCAACGGCAGTTTCGGTGCCGGCAATTATGCCATGTGCGGTCGCGCCTATGACGCCCGTTTTCTCTATTCCTGGCCCAACTCGCAGATTTCTGTTATGGGAATGGAACAGGCAATTAAAACCCTGACACAAATTCGTCTTAAATCACTACAGCGCCAGGGTAAAACATTGTCAAATGATGAGAAGGAAAAAATTATTCAAAACATTGCCGATGATTACATGGAAAAGAGCAGTGCTTATTATTCCACTTCTGAGTTGTGGGATGATGGTATTATCGACCCTGCCAATACCCGGAAGGTATTAGGTATTTCCCTGTCAGCGGCATTGAACCGTGAATTTAGCGAAACACCAAACGGTGTATTAAGAATATGAGGAGATAACAAACTTATGGATTTTGAACTCACACGCGAACAAAAAATGATCCGGAAAAATATCAAAGAATTCATGCGGAAAGAAATCGCTCCAATTGCAGAGGAGCTTGATCGAGAATGTCATCTTCCTGAAGGGATATGGAAAACCTTTGGAGATCTTGGTCTATTGGGTATCGGGATACCGGAGGAATACGACGGCTCAGGCATGGACAAATTTACATTTACACTGGTGGTTGAACAGATAGCAAAGGTCTGCCCCGGTCTTGCCCTTTCTTATATTGCCCATTCAAATCTTTGTGCCCACAATATTGAACATAATGCATCAGAGGAAATTAAAAAAAAATATCTTCCGGGGCTTTGCAGTGGTGATTTGATTGGATGTTTGGGGATTACAGAACCAGATGCCGGATCTGATGCTGTCGGTATTCAGACTACAGCCGATAGGGATGGGAAGCATTTTGTCCTTAACGGAAGTAAAATATTTATCACAAACGCCCCCATGGCAGACATTGCTTTGGTCTACACCAAAACAGATATGAAAAAAAAGGCAAGGGGTATTACGGCAATTATCGTTGAAAAAGGAACGCCCGGATTTTCTGTTGCTCCGAAAATGGACAAGATGGGCAACCGGTGCTCGCCCACAAGTGAACTAATATTCAACGATTGTCGTGTGCCGGTGAAAAATGTTGTAGGTGAAATAGACGGTGGAATAAACGTTCTGATGACCGGCCTTGATACTGAACGGGTGGTTGTTGCCGGCATGGCACTGGGGATTGGAGAAGCGGCACTGGAACTGGGGCTTAAATATAGCAAATCCCGACATCAATTTAACCAACCCATCAGTAACTTTCAAATGGTTAAGGCAAAACTTGCAAATATGTATACTGAAATTGAAGCAGCCCGCGGCCTTATCTACCGGGCAGCACAGGTTGCAGATCAATCCACACGAGGGGGCAAAGGAACCGAGATCCACAAACTGGCGGCAGCAGCCATCTTATTTGCCGGTGAAGCTGCAAACAGGGCTACTGATATCTCTCTTCAACTCCATGGCGGATATGGTTACACAATGGAATATCCCATCAATCGTTTTTACAGGGATGCAAAATTAATGGAAATTGGTGCTGGAACATCTGATATTCGACGTCTGGTTGTGGCTGATGAACTTATCAAAAAAGGAACTGGGTATTAATATTAGGGGGGAAATAAATGGCAGAAATATTTATAATTAATATCGGCTCCACTTCAACCAGGGTGGGTATGTTCAGGAACAATACCACAGTTTTTACAGAAACTGTAAATCATTTTTCCGACAAAATTGCGAAGCTTAAAGATTTTAACGACTGGTACACGTTTAATCTGAGTGTGGTGGATGAGATTCTGGATAGATACCAGAACAAAAT
>QMMT01000384.1 GCA_003647385.1 Deltaproteobacteria bacterium | reverse complement strand
TCTTATTCATTTATTATCAAGGCATGGAAAAACAAATGAAAAAATTTTATCCCCAAAAAAAATATATTGTTCAGATTTAGGAATTAAATTTAATTTTACCGGGCTTCGTGATTTAGGAAGTTATTTTGAAAATTATATATACCTGAAATTGAGACACAATGACATCTATTATCTTTATGAGGATGGTATGGAAATTGATTTTTACATTAAAAATACAAATTCACTGATAGAATCAAAGTTTAATTCAAAAATGAATAAAAAGCAAAAGCAGTTATTTGAATCATTTAAAGCAAAAGAAAGGCTTGTAATTGATTCTGTCGAAAATCTTAAAATTCTGAAAAAGTTTGAAAGGATAGAAAACGGAATAGATAAAGGTCTTTATAACAATCAATTAGGACAAACAAAACCTTTGTCATAATATTTTCAGGCCAAAAAACCTGCCAGACTTCCTAAACTGTTTTCCCGCACAATGGAATGTTCACCACCTTTACCAGACGATCAATTTAAAAAAGCATTTGACAAATTAATCCCCTTAAATATAGTATCTTGATAGTAGACTGAGCGCTCGATCACTTTTTTTAAATTGGCGAGCAATTTCAGGTTGGAAAAATCATGAACATAAAAAAAATAACTTATAATATGAAGGAGGCGCAGGGTGGATTTTGACCTTACCAAAGAGCAGGAAATGATCCGTAAGGAAGTTAGAAAGTTTGCCCAAAAAGAGATAGCCCCCATTGCAGGCGAGCTGGATGAAAAAGAAGAATTTTCAGAAAAGCTTACCAGAAAAATGGGGGAAATCGGTCTTTTCGGCATGTTTGTTTCAGAAAAGTATGAAGGCCAGGAAATGGATTATATCTCATACATCATTGGGGTTGAAGAAATTGCAAGAATTGATGGCTCCCAGGCCGCCACGATTGCAGCAGGCAATTCTCTCGGCATT
Source organism: Deltaproteobacteria bacterium (assembly GCA_003647385.1). GTDB lineage: Bacteria > Desulfobacterota > Desulfobacteria > Desulfobacterales > Desulfobacteraceae > Desulfobacula. The sequence goes on along the minus strand of QMMT01000384.1, from coordinate 2,576 downwards.
GGCCCGATCTACTATTTTGGAACCGAAGAACAAAAACAAAAATACCTGCCAAAACTTTGTGCAGGGGAAGGCCTGTGGGGATTTGGCCTTACCGAGCCCACAGCAGGATCTGATGCAGGCGGCAGTAAAACAACCGCTGTCTTAGATGGAGATGAATGGGTTATTAACGGATCAAAAATATTCATCACCAATGCAGCTTGTGATATGACCATGGGGGTGACTGTTCAGGCCATCACCGGCACACGGGCCAGTGGCAAACCAGAGTATTCCTGTATACTTGTTGAAGCAGGGACACCGGGGTTCAAAGCCGTTCCCATGCACAAGAAACTCATGTGGCGGTCCTCCAACACGGCAGAACTCTATTTTGATGATGTAAGAGTCCCCAAAGAAAACATCCTGGGGAAAAAAGGAGACGGGTTTCATCAGATGCTGTCAACCCTTGACGGGGGGAGACTTTCCATAGGGGCTATGGGACTTGGCGGTGCCCAGGGGGCCTATGACCTTGCCTTAAAATATGCAAAAGAGAGAGAACAGTTCGGACAACCCATCTCAAAATTTCAGGCCATAGCATTCAAACTGGCCGACTGTGCCATGGAAATAGAGTGTGCCAGAAACCTTTTATACAAGGCCTGCTGGCTGAAAAGCAACAAGCGACCCTTTGAAAAAGAAGCTGCCATGGGCAAACTCTATTGTTCTGAAGTCATGTCCAGGGTTGCGGATCATGCTGTTCAGATCCACGGAGGATACGGCCTGATGAAGGAATATGATGTGGAAAGATTTTACAGAGACCAGAAACTCTTAGAAATCGGCGAAGGGACATCAGAAGTTCAACGCATTGTAATTTCACGTCATATTGGCTGCTGATATTTGGATGTTGATCCCTATTAATATTTTTTATATTGGGTAATCTTTTAGGAGAACATTATGAGCACAAACAATGTCAGCAGCAGTGATTCATTGTTGCTGATAGAAGAAAAAAATAAAGCGGTTATCCTGACCATGAACAGGCCCAAAGTGATGAACTGCCTGAATTTTGATCTTTTATATGCCATCAGAGATAAGATCGATGAGCTTCAATATCGAAACGATATCCGAACAGTCATCATTACCGGTGCCGGTGAAAAATCATTCTGCGCCGGAGCTGATTTAAAAGAAAGAGCAAGTTTGACCCCGGATGAAGTGAAAAAATTCATTATCACCATCAGAAATCTTTTAACCTCTATACAAAACCTTCCCATACCGGTTATTTCAGCTGTGAATGGCATTGCCCTTGGCGGCGGAACAGAAGTAGCTCTTGCTTCAGACATTCGCATTGCCTCTGATAACGCAAGCATGGGACTCACGGAAGCAAGGCTTGCCATTATTCCGGGAGGCGGTGGTACCCAGCGTCTGCCAAGAATCATTGGTGTGGCAAAGGCCAAAGAATTAATTTTTACAGGCCGCAGGGTGGATGCAAAAGAAGCCCTTGATATCGGTCTTGTTAACAAAGTTGTAACACCTGAAACGCTTTTAAATGAGTGTTTAAAAATGGCAGACATGATTGGCCAAACCGGCCCCATTGCGGTTGAGATGGCCAAGTATGCCATAGACAAAGGCATTGAAACCGATCTGGCCACAGGGCTTGCCATTGAGTCCAATGCGTATCGGGTAACCATTCCCACTGAAGACAGAATCGAAGGCCTGACAGCGTTTAAAGAAAAAAGAAAACCAGTATACAAAGGGAGATAAACAAAACCCATGACTGATAATAAAACCTTCTGGGAAGCTGAAGAAGAAAAACTTGAAGCACGACGGCAGGAAGCAGTCTGTACTGGCGGACAAAAGGCGATTGATACACTCGCCAAAAGAGGAAAACGCCCAGTCAGAGAATTGATAGCAGATATAATAGATCCTGACACTCCATTTTTTGAACTCTCTACTTTGGCAGGATTCGGCATGGATTATCCCGGCGTTGATGACGTTCATTGTGCCGGAATTGTCACAGGAATCGGCAAAGTTCACGGAAACTGGGCCATGATCATGGGAAGTGACAGCCGGGTGAAAGCCGGCACCTATTTTCCCATTACCTTAAAAAAACATATGAGAGCCCAGGCCATTGCAGAAAAATGTGGGTTGAACTGCATTTATATTGCAGACTCAGGGGGGGTGTTTCTGCCCATGCAGGCAGATGTATTTCCTGATGACCAGCATTTTGGGTCCATCTTTTATAATATGGCCCGGATGTCAGCCATGGGACTTCGCCAGGTCACCTTAAGTACCGGTGGAAATACAGCCGGAGGAGCTTATATTGTCTTTATGGCCTGTGAATCCATTATGATTGACAAACAGTCCTTTTCGTTTCTTGGTGGTCCCCCTCTTGTAAAAATGGCTACGGGTGAAGAAATCTCTGCAGAAAACTTAGGTGGCGCCAGAGTTCATACGGAGATTTCAGGAGGCGCTGACCATCTGTGCGCTGATCAGACCGATGCCGTTGCAAAAGTAAGAGAACTGCTCTCCCTGACGTCACCACAGAAAATCCATCTTCACAAATATGAGCCTGAAGAGCCTAAAGTATCCCCTGATACCATTTATGATAC
>QMMT01000383.1 GCA_003647385.1 Deltaproteobacteria bacterium | reverse complement strand
GGTAAAAACAGAACCACTTTTGGGAAAATCATCATTAAAATAATACAAATGATATAGGCTGGCAGAAAGTAGGCCACCCCTTTAAATACCTTTTCAAGAGGGACATCTTTAGCCATGCCCCCAACCACATATGTCGTGGCACCGACAGGAGGGGTGACAGCCCCAAGTGTCGTCACAATGGTAATGGTGACCCCAAACCATATGGGATCATAGCCTAATTCAACAGCTACAGGGAAAAAAATCGGGATTGTAATAAGTAAAAGAGCCAGGGCATCCATGACTGCACCGCCAATCATATAAATTAAAAAGATGATGGCCATTATGGTCAGCTTGGAAAATGGAAGAGCCACCACCCAGATGGCAATATCAAAAGGAATCCGTGTAATGGCCAGGAATCGTCCGAATACCATGGCCCCGGTAATAATGACAATCACCATACAGGAAATTTTCAGAGTGTCAAAAATAGAATTATAAAAGTCATTCCAGGAAAGGTTTTTTTGGACTACGCCAATCACGACGGCAAAAAATGACCCGATGGCACCTGCTTCAGTGGGAGTGAACAGCCCGAAATAAAGTCCGATCATGACCACTAGAAAAAGGATGAGCATTTCAACCGCACCGGCAAGGGATTTTATTTTTTCTACAAATGTGGTTTTTTCACCCACTGGCCCCCATTCCGGATAGATGCTGCAAAGCACATAAACCGTTAAGGTCAGTAAAAGAGCCAATAGGATACCCGCGCCAAGACCACCATAAAAGAGCTTTGCGATTGACTGTTCCGTGGAAAGCCCGATGATAATCAGCACAACGCTTGGCGGAATGACAACACCAAGCGTTGATCCGCAGGCAATAGCCCCGGTACTGAGCATGGGTTCATAGTTGTATTTATTCATCTGGGGCAGGGCAACGGTTGTCATGGTGGCGGCCGTGGCTGCATTGGAACCGCAAATGGCTGCAAAAGCCGAACATGCCAGAACAGTCGCCATGGCAATGCCGCCTCTGATATGGCCCACCCATTTATAGGCAGCCGTATAAAGTTTTTCATTGACCCCGGAATAAAAGGCAATCTGGCCCATAAAAATAAACAGCGGTATCACTGTTAACCCGTACTTGGAAAAGGTATCCCAAGTTACCGTTGCCAGCATATTGAAAGCAGCGTCAAGTGAGATGACATAGGCAAAACCGCAGAACCCTACAAGAGCCATGGTAAACCCTACAGGAATACCAAATGCAAACAGGATGAACAGCAGTGCAAAAATACCGATAATACCAATCAGGCTAAGACTCATTTTAAATTCTCTCTTTGGGCAGCAGTGCCTTTAAAAAATCAGTGAACAAAGCAAGGGACAGGATCAAACAACCCAATGCCACGGCCAAGGTAAAGGGATAGTAAATGATTCTCAAGGTTTCGGAAAGTTCACCTGCATTTTTAAGTGTCAAGGCTTTTTGAACAACATGCCAGGCAGTAATGAAGAAAAAAACGCAGCAGATACCGTGATTGATAATGGAAACCAATCGTTTCAACGGCTTTGGATAGGCATTGACCATAACATCGACAGAAATATGACCATTGGTAAACTGGGTGTACCCAAGTGCAAAAGCGGTGACAACGGCGCCTGCATATCCCATGAGCTCAAATGTCCCACGGATGGGGATATAAAATTGGCGGATAAAGATGTTGGCACAGGTTAAAAGGATCATGCCAACAAGAAATGCACCGCCTGTCAGAGTGAGCATTTTGTTCAAAATTTTATTGATTTTTATTAAAAAATCCATATGAAATCTCCGAAACCCTCAAACCGCCACCCAGGGCGGTTTGAGGACAACATAAGGCACAATGGTTATTGGGCAAATGCTTTAATATCATTGATGATATCTTCTGCAGGAAGACCTTTTTTCTTGGCACCCTTGATCCACTTTTCAGTGATAAAGCCAAGTTTTTCATCCCATTTTGCTTTTTCAGCCGCCGAAAGGGTAATAAATTCTACATTTTGAACATCTTTTGACCAGGCAACTGATTTTTTGATCTGTTCATTCATGTATGTTCCGGTCCACAGGGATTGTTCTTCTTTCAGATCCATCATGACCTTTTGTACATCTTTGGGCAGTGAATCCCATTTAGCTTTATTCATAATAACAGAAAAAGGATAAAATACTGTTTCTGTCATGGTGACGTACTTGCAATTTTCGGCAAATTTAAAGTCCTTCATAACTTCCAGGGAGGAGAAAAGACCTTTTACCGTTCCTTTCTGCAAGGCTTCAACTGTAGCAGGCATGGGCATTCCAACCGGGTTTGCTCCCCAGGCTTTCAGAATCTGAGCAGCCCCGCCGGACGCTCTTAAATCAAGGCCCTTGATGTCAGACAGTGTCCTTACCGGAACCTTTGACATGACATTTCCAGGGGCATTAACGAACATCGCAAGTACTACAACATCTTTGAATGCTTTTGGTTTATATTTTTCATAGAGTTTTAAAAGGGCAAGACTGCCTTTTTTGGCATCTGTTATTCCAAGGGGAAGACTTGTGGCATTTGTCACAATAAACCTGCCTGGCTGATAGGCCATGCAGATGTTTCCGATATCTGCCTGTCCTGCAATAACACCATCCATCATACCTTTTGCACCCAGAAGTGTTCCCCCGGGGAATGTATTTATCTGGATCTGTCCACTGGTTCGTTTTTCTACTTCAACTTTCCATCTTTCCATTTGGACGCAGGGGAATGTGGGAGCAGGGGGAAAGTTGGCATAATTGAGTTTGATTTTTCCTGCCATTACAGGAGCTTGAAATAATAAAAGGCAGGTGATGACAGTAAACAAAATGAGTGTTACAGAAAAAATAGATCTTTTTACCATGGTATTAACCTCCATTTGCGAGCATTGATTTGCTCTGTTTAAAATAACCCTCATGCCCTGACGGGCACTATAAAATAACGAAAGTCAGTTGACAATCTGTGATAAAAATTACAGTACTATAAAAATAGTGAAAAACAAATAAATTTTTTCCTTGACAGACTTTCTTTTTCTTAAATATAGTTATCTATTACAGGCGATCTATAGCAACCGTGCCACACCATGAGATGTGTCTGTTGAAAGGGGGTGGAAATCCAGATAGTACACATGACCGCATTATTAAATTCATAGGGTTCAAAGTAAACTTTTAGTTCCATACAACCATTTTTAGGAGATCAATAAAATGAAAAAAATTACGTCCTTAGCTTTTTTGATTATTTTTTTTAGTGCGGCGTTTGCTTTTAATGCAACGGCTAAAACAACACAATTAACCTATGCAAACTTTTTCCCCCCCACACACATCCAAAGTCAACTGGCGGAAAGCTGGTGTAAAGAAGTAGAAAAAAGAACCAATGGCGAAGTCGTTATTAAATATTTCCCTGCCGGCACCCTTACAAAAGCTCCGCAGACTTATGATGGTGTTGTTCAGGGTATTGCCGATATTGGCATGACTGTTCTGGCTTATTCAAGGGGTCGTTTTACTGTCGCATCCGCCATCGACCTGCCTTTGGGCTACAAAAGCGGT
>QMMT01000382.1 GCA_003647385.1 Deltaproteobacteria bacterium | reverse complement strand
GCCTTATTTCATATTGTTTGTGACAACCATGAGAAACAACAGTGTAGACAAATCAACATTACCACCCAGGCTGAGTTAAAGACACCGTTAAAAGAAAAACAGCGCTCACCCATTATTGCAGGCAGCAGACCTGAATTTTATGATTTTGACTTGTTCAAAACTGATGAAGAGAATACAGATCTTTTAGATACCAGCTTAAAAGACCTTACTTACACGGTTTTTGACACTGAAACAACCGGCCTGAGTCCTGATGGCGGCGATGAGATCATCTCCATTGCTGCGGTGAGAATTGTTAACACTAAAATAGTCTATAAAGATATCTTTGAAGAACTGGTGGATCCCAAAAGAGATATACCCATAGAATCTTATAAAATTCATGGCATTAATTATGAAATGGTAACCGGCAAAAAAGATATCAACACCATTTTACCGCTGTTTAAACAATTCGCCGCAGACACAGTCCTTGCAGGGCATAATATCGCTTTTGACATGAAGATGTTAAAGGTCAAAGAAAAAACGACTCATATTAAATTTTCAAACCCCGTCATTGATACGCTTTTATTATCCGCAATTTTGCATCCTGTTCATGAGCAGCATGACATGGAAAATATTGCAAAGCGGTTAGGGGTTAACATTATTGGTCGGCACACTGCCCTTGGAGATGCCATAGCAACGGCTGAAATATTTTTAAAACTGATCCCCATTTTAAACAGCAATGGAATTTTGACACTCAATGATGCGGTTAAGGCATCTAAAAAGACTTATTATGCAAGACTAAAATATTAGTTGATCCTTTCATTGTTTAAATGATACTTGATTGAATACTTGATTTCCAACACTAAAAAAGGAGCGAATAATGACCAGTCAAAAGTTGATGTTTTTCGGATTCTGTTCTGTTTTCACAGTGATAATTTTATTTTGTGTTCTTGCGGGCGGGTACACAAGTTTCTGGAGATCCAAAAACCGGATCGAAGGTTCAAAGTCACTTTTAACGGATGCCTGCCAGAAAAGGCTGGATTTGGTGCCAGACCTTATTGAAATTACCCCAAAAAACAATCCGCAGAACCCCCTGCAGCAAATCGATCAAACCGCTCAGAAGGCTGCAAAAATTCTGCCCCATGTCATTTCTCAACATACACCGCTTGAAAAGGCGCTGATAAAAGATTTTGAAATTTCCCAGTTACAACTGACGACTCAGTTAAAAGAGGTATTCATTCAATTGGAGGCCTCACTTGATAAAAAACAGTCCGGACAATTTTCAGATATTAAAAATCAGTTTTATTCAGCCCAGAACAACCTGTTTGTAGCAGGACAACGATATAATGATGAAGTAAACTATTTTAATATAAGAAAAGAAGCTTTCTGGACATCCTTCATCGCAAACCTGTTTGGATTTAATAAACTAAACTATATTAATATCTCAACCGATCTGTTTTTGCCTGCAAAAGTAACCTTTGCAAAAAACAACTCATAACGGCCATAAAGGATGGACTTCATTTGAAACAAGAAACACAGATTTATCCATTTTCATTGCTTTCAAAAGAAACACAGGAGGAGCTGGCCACTGCCTTTTCCTATGAAAAAGTTAAAAAAGAAACGATTCTTCTTGAACAGGAAATAACAAGTGTTGAAAAAGTCTATCTTCTTTCCAAGGGTCGTGCCCGGTATTATTATGAGCTGAACAATACAAAAATACTGACAGGAGAATTAGAGCCGGGAGACAATTTTGGCGGACTTTCAATTCTATTGAATGATGCCGTCTGTATAAGATCTTTAAAGATTCTTGAAGATTCAGTATTTATAACCCTTAAGGCAGAACTTTTTTTAGTTGTCTGTAAGGCCAATCCAAAATTTCAAGATTATTTCACCAATGAGTTCGGTAAATGTATGCTGAATAAATCATTTTCCGGCATCATTTCACGACGGATGAAAGACAAAGAATTTAACCTGCCCTTTTTCAACCGACCCATCCGGACCATTTTTCAACCCAATATTATCACTTGTCTTATGGAAACCAGCATTGAAGATGCTGCCATTAAAATGAGCCGAAACAATGGCAGTGCTATTTTGATCAAAAAAGACAAGCGGACCATTAAAGGAATTGTCACTGATGCGGATTTGAGGAAGAAAGTAATCGCAAAACATATGGACATGTCACAGCCCATCTCAACGATCATGTCATCTCCGGTTATTTCCATCTCGGCTGACTGCCAGGTATTTGAGGCGTTTTTATCCATGATTGAAAATGATAAAAGGCATTTGGCAGTTTATGGCCAATCCGGTGATATTACCGGTATTGTCAGTGAAAAAGACCTTATATCCGCCCAGACAAAGTCAACGTATCTTTTGATAAAAACCGTTAAATCCGCCACCACTATTCAAGAAATTGAAAACATTCATTCAAAACTTGAAAAAATGCTTCTTGATCCCATAAAAAATGGTGCCAGTCCTGAATATATCACACGCTTGATCACCACATTTTCAGATGCAATCATTGATAAGGTCATCAGATTTTCCCTTGACAAAATGCCTTCACCGCCCTGCAAATTTGTATTTTTAACCATGGGATCAGAGGGTCGCGAAGAACAGACCCTGATATCGGATCAGGACAATGCCATTGTCTATGAAGACGTTGAACACTTTAAAGAAGCAAAACAATATTTTGACAAGCTTTCCTGCCTTATCTGCGACCAGCTGGATATGGCGGGATACAGGTTTTGTGATGGTGATAACATGGCAAAAAATCCAAAATGGTGCCAGCCTTTGTCTCAATGGAAAGCGTATTTTAATACCTGGATTCGAACCTCAAACCCTGAGAATCTACTTCATTCCAGTATATTTTTTGATTTCAGAGGCACCTGGGGCGACTTGAGCCTGGCAGATGACTTAAAAGAATATCTTTTAACTTCCATTAAAAACTGGGCCGGATTTTTAAGAAATCTTACTGAAAATGTAACCTATTTTAAACCGCCCATTGGTCGGTTTGGAAAATTTATTGTGGAAACTCGCGGCGATCAAAAAGGATCTTTAGATATCAAACTGGGTATGATGCCCATCACTGATTTTACAAGGGTTTATGCCCTTAAAAACGGCATTTCCCAAACCAACACCTTGACAAGGCTGTTCAGACTCTACACCCGGCATGCCATCACCAGCAAAGAATACACGGATATTATCCGGGCCTATAATTATTTGATGCGATTAAGATTCATGCGGCAGATCACCACCATTATGGATGAAGAAAAAATACCTGACAATTATATCAACCCCCATAATCTTTCTGCCCTGGATCAGATCATGTTAAAAGAAATTTTTAAAATGATTGAAAAACTTCAACAAAATCTGAGTGTTGAATTTACAGGCCAGGTTTAAAACCTGGTTTAGAGCTTAAACTCCTGGTTACAATGCTCACAAAAAGAAGTGGCCAGCATTTGCTTGCAATGGACGCACTTATCCGACAGATACCTTGGCTTTCCCTGCATCTTGTCACAATGGGGACAATGCCAGTCTTTTCGGGTCGATACAATCTTGAAGCAATTGGGACATTT
>QMMT01000381.1 GCA_003647385.1 Deltaproteobacteria bacterium | reverse complement strand
GGTATCTCCAATAATCTTGTAATTCTTACTTTGATCTTCCAGGAATAATTCTCTTTTTCCAATTAAGATCTTTTTATCTTTATTCATTAAAGAATAATCAAATAAAACCACAAAAATATGATTATGGTAATAAATCCCTGTCCTGTCCGCACTAATGATTAAGCTTGAATCAAGCTTATCTGCCAGCTTTCTTATTTCAAACCATTGCTCCCACCAGCTGATATCAGGTAAGTATTGAGAGGAATAAAATGACAGGTAATCATGATAGCTCCCCTTTTCAATGGCTTTAATCCACCGGCCTAATAGAGCGGTAATATTTTTCTCCTGCTTGATAAGCGCTGCTTTGTCGATCTTATCAATTTCCTCAACAATGATCACAGGAGTGGAATTCAAATTTACATAGTCTGAAAGTTTTATAATATTATGATTTTCCAATGCAATACATCCATTTGAATCCATGGGTTTCAGCTTTTTATTTGTACCATGTATCCAGATGGCTGATCCGTTTTTTCCTGCTCTTTTATCAATAAAATTGGGGTAATCTGTAGGAAATGCTTTTTCCCCGTATATGGGAGACAGATATTTATCTTCATATTCGTCATATAAAAAATATATACCTTCGGGTGTTTTCTTATCCCCTGCTTTTTGTTTAACACCAACTGTTTCTCCTGTGGAGCAGGCAGCTTGAAACCCAACGAACAAATCAGGAGTCTTAGACGTATAAAGGAACAGGGTCTGAGTTTTTTTCTCAACCAGGATTGCATTCTCATTTTCAGGCAATTTAATAATAGAGGAAGGCCATGGTTGGTTATCTGCAAAAATGATAGAGCCGTATGGCAATAATATGTGTATCGCCACTATCAATAATAACAGATTCAGTCTATTTAAAGATCGTTTCTTTTTCATCTAAATTAACAATTCCACCTCTTTTTGGGTTTACCTCTTTTAGCATCCAAAATTTTGGGATGGTGCATTATGCTATATTAACCTTTATGTGCTGGTATGCTTTTTGTGATGCTTTTCTACCACTGGACGTTCGAAGTACCAAGCCAATTTTCAATAAAAAGGGTTCTACAACATCCACCAGTGTATCAGTTTCTTCCTGCAATGTTGCTGATATTGCTTCAATCCCAACGGGTCCGCCTTTATAAAAATCTATTATTGTTTTTAAATAGTTTCTGTCAAGCGAAGTGAGTCCCAGTGCATCAATCCCTTCAAGTTCAAGCGCTGCCTGTACACTCTTTTTGGTGACGTTCCCATTTGATTTTACCTGTGAATAATCTCTGACCCTTTTCAGCAGCCTGTTTGCAATTCTTGGGGTCCCTCGGGATCGGACTGCAAGTTCCGCTGCACCATCATCAGAAATAATCGTATTCAAAATATGCGCAGACCGTTTAATGATGATAATCAATTGTTCCTTTGAATAAAAATCAAGGGTACGAAAGATACCAAACCGGTCCCTTAGCGGAGAGGACAAAAGACCAACCCTGGTGGTTGCACCGATAAGAACAAACTGCTTAAGCCGATATCGATGACTCCTTGCATGAATACCCTTATCAAATATAAAATCCACAGCAAAGTCTTCCATGGCAGGGTATAAAAACTCCTCAACAACCTTTGGAATCCGATGAATTTCATCTATGAAAAGAATATCCCCTTCACCCAGATTGGTTAATATCCCAATGAGATCTCCCCCCTTCTCCAGGGTAGGCCCGGAAGTAACGGTTAAATCCTTTCCCATTTCATTGGCAATAATATGGGCAACGGTTGTCTTGCCCAAACCGGGCGGCCCATGAAGCAATATGTGTTCTAAAGGTTCGTTCCTCATTTTGGCAGCCTGCATGGCAATCTTAAAGGTTTCCACCGTATCATTCTGCCCGACATACTCTTTAAAACTTGTGGGTCTTAAAGATATAATATCAGAAGATATATCATCGGAGGTGCTGTTTGATGTAACAATACCTTTTTTATCAGAAGAATAAGAAATTATATCATCACTCATCTTTTATCTTCTCTCCCCCAAAAATCTCATCAAAAAGTTCTTCCGGTGTTGATATGGTGATATTTTTTTGAAACGCTTCTTTAATCATCCTTTTTGCAGATGTCTGGGAATGCCCCAATTGCTCTACAAGAACATCTGCAACCTGTTGGCTGATATTAAACATCTCAACGGGAATTTTATCTTGATCATCCTCTTTCGTATGATCGGTTACAGCGATAAATTTTTCTACTTTACCATGAAGGGTTGCAATAATTTTTTCAGCTGTTCTTTTGCCGATCCCACTTAAGCCTGTCAAGAATGAAACATCTTTTTTTTCTATGGCACTTGCCATCTCACCAACCGGCCGGGTCATTGCTTTAACGGCTTTCATGGGACCGATGGCATCAACGGTAATAAATGTTTGAAAAAACTCTTTATCCTCAAGTGTTTCAAAACCAATGAGTACGGGTTTGGGTTGTCGTTCTGTCTGATGATAATAAATATATAACGAAACAACAGCTTCATTTAATTTTTGAGACATTACTTTCTCAACCATCTGCGGATTCAATAAGACTTCATATCCAATGTTACCTGCGAGCAGCAAAATGCCGTCAGATTCAAATTTTAAAATTTTTCCTTCAAGGTATCCGATCATAACTTTCTTTTGGTCATAATTTTCTTTTATGTCTGTAATATCCGGTTAAAGCGAGCCCCAGTGCATCTGATGCGTGAAAGGGTCGAATCGGTTCCCCGTGGTTTAATAAATTACGAACAGCCCTTTCCATCTGGTGTTTGTCTGCACTCCCATTTCCTGAAACAATTTTTTTAACTTGTCTTACAGGAATTTCTTCCACATCAAGTCCCGATTTATATGCCGCCACAAGAAGGACACCTGAAACTTTACCCAGCATAATACCTGATCCAGGGTATTTTTCAAGGGAGTATATGTCCTCTATTACCACATAATCCGGTTGCTGTTTACAAAGGAAATCTAAAGTCCTGGAATAAATAGTATGAAGTCTTAAATGAATGGGATCTTTTGCATCAGTTGCAATGCTGCCAAATGAATACCCAAGTATTTCTTTTCTGTTACCTTCTATAACGCCAATACCGGTACCGGCTAACCCCGGGTCAATACCTACCACTTTTATCATAAAAATTTATAGAACTATTTTAAACTTTTTAATTTCTTTTGTGCATATTTGGCTTCATTTGAGTCAGGATGTTTTTTCACCAGCTCTTTTAAAATAAGTCTTGCATTGGCTTTTTCACCCAGTTCTGCAAATGCATACCCCTGTTTTAGCCTTGCTGCGGCAAGCTTATTGCCGTTTGGATACTCTTCCAAGACTTTCTGGTACTCCAAAATTGCTTTCTCAAACCATTTTTCAGCATAATAACTGTCGGCAATCCAAAATCTGGCATTATCTGCATTATCAGATTCCGGATATTTATTGATAAAGTTTTCAAACTGAATGCGGGCATTTTCTTTATCGCCATCGTCAAATAATTTCTTTGCAAAATCATATAACTGCTGCTCAGAACTCTTTACAGAACTTTCAGATGCCACAGGAAG
>QMMT01000380.1 GCA_003647385.1 Deltaproteobacteria bacterium | reverse complement strand
CCTTGGAACACTGCCTGAAGAATTTATTGCTAAAAGAGATGACCTCCTAAAAGATCGGGTGGCCGTAGAAATGAAAAGATATATGGGCACGGATTTTAAACGCATCGGGCATACAGCAAAAGTGGCTAATTTTGCAGAGAAAATTGGGAAAAAAGAAAAAGCAAATCTTGCCGTGGTTCTTTGTGCGGCATATTTATATGATATCGGTGTAAAAAATGCCCTTGAAAAATATGATTCAATCGAGCCTGAATACATGGAAAAAGAGAGTCCGATAGTGGCCAGAGAACTTATGGTAAAACTGGGAGCAAAAAAAGAATTGATCAATGAAGTCATTGATATCGTGGGACACCATAACCGTCCGGCAAAAGAAGACAGTTTGAACCGCAAGGTTCTGCATGATGCGGATATGCTGACCCATATGGCGAGCTGTGAAGGAAAAAACGGTGTTGACGATACGGAATTTTTTGCCAAACTTGACAGGCTTTTTTTAACAGACGCCGGGAATGCATTGGCCAAACAGGTATTGGTAGAGACGAATTAGGAAATCCTATTGAATAATATACATCAATAAAAAAATATTATTCAAATTAATATAAAAATGAGGTGGACGATATGATAGTGATGAGAAAAATTATAGAAATAGATGAAGAATTGTGTGACGGCTGTGGAAATTGTGTGATAGCCTGTGCTGAAGGTGCGATTCAGATTATAGACGGCAAGGCAAAAGTGATTGCCGATAAATATTGTGATGGATTAGGGGCGTGCATAGGTGACTGTCCCCAGGATGCGTTAAAAATTATAGAAAGAGAAGCAGACGACTTTGATGAAGAAGCTGTTGAAGAGCTGTTGAAACAGCAGAAAGAAGTCAAAAAAGAGGCGGAACCTGTTGGTTGCGGATGCCCTTCTACCACTATCAGTACATTTCCTACAGCAAATGATACATCCTGTGACTGTGCCAATAAACCTGCTATACATTCATCTGGTGGCGCATCCAGTCTAGGTCACTGGCCGGTTCAGATTAAACTGGTTCCTGCCGGCGCACCGTTTCTTAAAGATTCGAATCTTGTGATTGCAGCTGATTGTGTACCTGTAGCCTATCCCACCTTTCATGCAGATTTTTTAAAAGGCAACACTGTAATGATTGGATGCCCTAAATTTGATAATGCTGATGAAAATGTAAAAAAGCTTTCCCAGGTATTTAAAGTGTCCGGGATCAAGAGTATAACAGCTGTCATCATGGAAGTCCCCTGTTGTTCTGCCATGCCGATGATCATTAAAAAAGCCCTTGAAAAAGCAGGTGTTGATATCCCGTATAAAGAGGTTGTGGTCAGTTACCGCGGAGAGCTTCTTTCATGAAATGGTCCCGGGATGCAGACCAGGCCATAAAAAAAGTTCCTTTTTTTGTAAGGAAAAAAGTTAAAAAAAAAGTTGAGAATTTTGTTGAGCAAAAGGGAAAAATATCTGTTGAATTGTCAGATGTAAATGAATTAAAGAAAAAGTTTTTATCCAAAGGCGGGATGGAAAAAGATATCAAAGGGTATGAGGTCTCCACCTGCTTTGGGGGTGCCGGATGTCCGAACACTGCAAATTCCGGCACTCAGCTTGCAAAAGAAATTGAAACAATTATTGAAAAAGAGGATATTCGTTCCTTTTTAAAAGAAAATGTAAGAGAAGACTTAAAGTTCCATCACGAGTTCAGGGTTACACTTTCCGATTGCCCCAATGCCTGCTCAAGACCCCAGATTGTAGATATCGGTATCATTGGATCGGTTCTTCCAGGGGTGTCCGATGAAGCCTGCACCCTTTGTAATGCCTGTGTAGACGTTTGTGATGAAAATGCCATCACGCTTGATGAAGAAAATGAAAAACCTTTGATTAATTATGATCAATGCCTCATGTGTGCCAAGTGCATAAAGGCCTGCCCCACCGGAACCATCATGGAAAAAGAAAAAGGATTTCGGGTACTGCTGGGTGGGAGACTGGGACGGCATCCCAGGCTTGCCATGGAAGTTGCAGGGCTTCATACCCATGACGAGGTATTGAATATTGTTCAAAAATGCTTGAAATTTTATAAAGAAAATTCAAAAAACGGCCAGCGGTTTTCCCATATTCTTTCCTCTGTGGATCAGATTATTTCTATATGAGTGCCATCAGGAATTTTGAAGCGGGAATCACATGAATATTGCTCTTTTTATCAATGTAATGCTGTTTTTCATCCAGGGTCACCATAAATCTTTGCTCAACATTCAGCCGATCTCCAAAATAGCTTGATGGTCTGTGAGTTCCCGGTTTAAGTTTGCATTCAACCATGAACCAGGGTGTTTTGTTCCAGGTGACAAGGAAATCAACTTCACGGCCTTCACGATCCCGTATATACCAGAGTTTTGTTTTAAGGCCATAACTATGGTGATAAAAATTACAAAATTTCAGCAGGTGGGATGCGATCATATTTTCAAATCGCTGCCCCTTATTTTCTATCTCTGACCAGTCCCACAGATAATATTTGGATTCTTTTTTAAGAGCCCTTTCAAGCCTTAAATGAAATGGCATCACTCGAAAGCAATAATAATTTCTACAGAGCAGATCCATCCAGTTAATAATTGTTTTTGGGCTTGTCTGGACGTCTTCTGACAGGGATGTAAGGGAAAGAGGCGATGTAACTCTTTTGGGGAGAAGGGCCCCCAGCAATTCAATCTGGGATAAAAGTCGTACTTTTTCAGCCGTTCGGATATCTTCTCTGAAGATTCGTTCAAACCGTTCATTCTGCCATCGTAAAAGTGTTCGTTCGCTTCCTTCAAGAAATGGCTCCGGGAAACCGCCGAATTTAAATAAATCCATTACATCTTCACCCTTTTCAGGGAACACCAGGGGATGACAGTGCAAAGGCATTTCCATATCCGTCAAAAGGGGGTGGTTCAGTTCTTTTAATGAAAAGGGATGAAGAACATGATAATGGTATCTTCCCAACAAAGAATCGCCGGATTTTCTGAAAATATTCAATTTTGATGATCCTGTAACAATGATTTCTTCATTGTTTGATCGTGTATCCCAAATCCCTTTTATCAAATTTTTCCACTTGTCGTATTTGTGTATTTCATCAAAGACAAGGCATTTAGTCTTCGGCGGCCATTGTTGGGCTGTGATTTGTATTTTATGTTTCGGACTGTCCCAGTTCAGATAGATATGACTATTCTTCTGGGCTATAAAACGGGCAAGCGTTGTTTTTCCCACCTGCCTCGGACCACCTATAAACACCATCTTTTTTTTAAGATCATTTTTAAGAACAGCTGTTAGATACCTTGTTTTCATATGACAAAAATAACCTAAGGGTAAAAATTGTCAATACTTTTTTTACCTTTGGGTTATTTTTGTCGTAAAAATCTATAGTTTTGTAAGAAAATTACCTACACTATAATCAGAAATCCTCCAATTGATTCATTGACTTTATATCTGGTAGTCTCCTAAATGGTAAAAAAAGGAGTTTTATAAGAAATTTTTATTTACACCAACAAACAGGAGGATACAATGAAAAGTAAGCATTTATTGATTATTGGTTTTATCGCAGTACT
>QMMT01000379.1 GCA_003647385.1 Deltaproteobacteria bacterium | reverse complement strand
CCACGTCCTGGGAAACACTTTTAAGCAGTCTTACATAAGCATCAATCCTTTCGGGTTCCCAAAAGACTTTAGAGACAATGTGGATGTCAATATCAGGTGAAAAAGCCTTTGTTTTATCCTGATCTTGTCTCACATAATCTTTTATTACATAGTCAGCCATCCTCTGGTTTGGATTGAGAAGCGTGATCTTTCTTTTTATATGTTTGGCTAAAGCTTTCTGAAATAAATCCCTGCGGTATCCAAAATGAGTGCAGCAAAGTGCTGCATAAACTTTTTTTGTGGACGTAATCATTTTTGAAACAGCTTCTATCACGTTGGTGTTGATCATTTGTGTCACACTGCTGCCAAAAGGGTCCCTTTCAATTTTTCCGGCTAGATTTATGCACCCCTGGCTTGTAATACGGTCGGGATGAATACCCATTTTAACCAGACTATTTTGATGAGATTTTTCAGCAATCGTTGTGGGTGTTCCAAATATGATCACATGACTGTCAGGATCTGCTATAAGGTTTTCATAAATCAATTGAACACCATGATCCACGATGCCGGATACACGGGTCTTGGTAGTCTGACTGTATGGAGTAAAAGGATAGATCACTGAAAGAGTATTACAGGCAATGAGAATGACGTCCGGCTTAAACAGTTCCATGGCATTGAGTGCATTGTTGAAAACTTGGGCTCTTTGATCCATGGTTTCAAAATGATTGTATCCTTTTTTCTGCTCTGGCCAGGCATTGAAATAAATCATTGAGACATCCTGCCAGGGGGATTTTTTTTTCAGATGGGCTGCAATCTGTGCAAAAACCGACATGCCGCCCAGTCCTGAATCTGTTACCAGAATGGTCTTCTTTGAATAACTTGGCCTTGTATCAGAGCCGTTCATAAAAATTATCCGATCCTATCGCCATCTGTTTTACAGGTCAACCATTCCTCAATCAGTTTTCGAGACCACTCAGGAGAAGATTCAAGATTACCCTCCACAAGACAGGTTAAAAAATCCTTCCAGTGATGGTAATGCTGCAACGTGGTCAGTCGGTTGCGAAACATGGCAGCCCCTTTTTGGGGTTCTGTCTTTATTTTTTCTATGATCATGGATATTTCATTAAAAAAACCCTGCCTGCCATAATAGTGAAGAAACCCATGCCATGCTTCATTAAGGCTTTTTTTATCCTGCAACGGCAGTGATATTTCTTTGAATTTATTCCAGAAACCCGGAAGTTTTTCTTCTTTCAGACGAGACAATCCTGAATCATGTATACCATATGGGACAAGTTCCAGGGATAAAAGAGATTTTTTGTTTACCTTCAAGTTTACAAGATAGCCCAGTTTTCGGTAGTAAAGATCGGTTTTCTGATAAAAAGCAAAATTTCCCAGGCTGTAACAGATGGGGGTCTGGTTATAAAATTGAATGCCTTGAGGAACATGGGGGTGATGGCCGATAATAATGTCGGCACCCACGTCAGCCATCTGTTTAAACGCTTTGGCAACATATGGCGGCGGGAATGGAATGTATTCAATCCCGCAATGGGCAATGACGATGATAAAATCTATAGTCGACCTGATCGTTTTAATCGTATCTTCAACCCTGGATAAATCCCATCCCATGACACCTGCGGTTTTCCCTGCTGCCGTAAGATCTTCCCCCTCACTGAAATTGACAATGGCGATTTTAATACCCTTAACATCTACCACAAGAGGCCTGCAGGCCTCATTGATGGACAAACCCGCACCGGTCCACTGGATATTATTTTGGTTTAAAACATTTAAGGTATCTTTAAATGCATCAAGCCCATAATCAAATACATGATTATTGGCCAGGGTGACCACATCAAATGGAACAGATGTTAATGCTGTTATGTGGTGCTGTTCACCTTTGAATACAGCACCGCTTTTATAAACAGGTGCTCCATGATCGCTTAGAGGAGATTCAAGATTAACAAGGGACAGGTCCGCTGATTTCAAGACGGGCAGAAGATCACCATATACCGATTCAGGTTTCTCTTCCATGATATCTTTGAACAGGCGGATGGGTGCCCAGTCACCTGTAATGCATATATTGGCAATGGTCTTTTCAGTAAGTGAATCCGCACCGTCGGCTGTCCAAGCCCCTTTTTTCCAGTCAAAAGATGATAGTGTCGGCATATTTAATTTTTCACTAAGGGCTTAAGGTTTTTTGACGGCCTTTTTCTTTTTTGTTTTTGACAGCCAGGTTGAAAAATCGTCACCACTCAGGGGTTTGCTGAAATAATACCCCTGGAGTACATCACAGCCCAGTGCCTTCAGGCGTACGGCAGTTTCTCTGTTTTCTACTCCTTCTGCCACAACGTTGAGACTTAAATTGTGACCCAGATCAATAATTGACCTGACAATGACGGAATCATTATCGTTTTTCAGCATGTCTAATACAAATGACTTGTCAATTTTAATCTCACTTGCCGGAAGTTTTTTCAAGTAGGCCAGAGAAGAGTATCCAGTCCCAAAATCATCAATTGATATCTTGATTCCCCTGTCAGTCAGTCTGTTCAGAATTTCCATGGCCAGATCCGGATCTTTTATCATGGAACTTTCTGTGATTTCAAGGATAACAAATTCAGCGGGAATATCATAAAGGGACAGCATGCCGATAATAAGATCCGGCAGCTCTGTATCAAGAAAGGTTGAAGGGCTCAGGTTTATGGCAATACTCAGTTTAAGATCCTGGCTGTGCCATTTTTCAGCCTGGCTCAGGGCATGATTCAACACCCAGATGG
Organism: Deltaproteobacteria bacterium; assembly: GCA_003647385.1. Classification (GTDB taxonomy): domain Bacteria; phylum Desulfobacterota; class Desulfobacteria; order Desulfobacterales; family Desulfobacteraceae; genus Desulfobacula. The sequence goes on along the minus strand of QMMT01000379.1, from coordinate 821 downwards.
AAAGCAGTTTAATCAGTCCGGTACGCTCCGCCATTGGAATAAAATCATCCGGAGGCATAAACCCGTGTTTGGGATGCTGCCATCGCACCAGGGCCTCAACACCAGTGATACTGCTTGTACGAAGGTTGATTTTTGGTTGAAAATGAAGAACAAGCTCATCATTTTCAATGGCCTGCCGCAGTTCACCTGTCATGGTGAGGCGATGGGGATTGAGTTCATCGATCTGGCTGGAATAGATGATATATTTCCTGCTGTCATGTTTTGCTGCATAGAGTGCCATGTTGGCCCGTTGCATGAGGGTATCCACCTCTTTGCCATGTTCAGGAAAGATGGAAACACCTATACTGGCCTGGATCTCAAGTTTCAGTCCTTCAATGGAAAAAGGCTGGATGAATATTTTTTGTATTTTCCTGATAATCTGGGTAATATTTTCATTTTCCTTCACCACCGGCAGGAGAATGGCAAAGTCATCACCACCAATCCTGGCAAGGGTGTCGGACTTTCTGACCACACCCTTGAGTCTGGACACGACCTGTTTTAACACCCGGTCACCACTGTAATGCCCTAATGTATCATTGATGTCTTTAAAATTATCAATATCAAGGACCAAGAGTGCAAGGGTTGACTTCTGGCGTATCGCCGACTGAATGGCCTGGTCAAGACGATCCAGCAGGAGTACACGGTTGGGAAGATCAGTCATAGAATCATGAGTTGCTTCATGTGCGGCTTTGTATTCCAGGGCCACGGTTTGATTCCTTAGATCTGCCGTCTGGTCTATTACCATGGTACTTGCTTCATAGGCCATGATGGAACTTGTATAT
>QMMT01000378.1 GCA_003647385.1 Deltaproteobacteria bacterium | reverse complement strand
TTCTTGGGAAAAAATTTGTCGTTTACCTTGCCATAGCTCACCAGCAGGCCCGGCAACGATTAAATCAATTCATGTCACAGAGAGGCGGTGTCAGGGCCGATCTGAAAATGGAATAATCCTCCTGGCCTGAAAGTGCGTTTTCTTCTTTTCTTTTTCTTCCATTTTAAAATAAATATTCAATCAATTTTCTTCATATTCTTCTCTTCTTCTTGAAAGGTTTTCTTTTCTGCACAATCATGTCTTTTAATTGTTGATCCTATCTGGAGACATGTTGTGAATGAGAAAACAAAAAAGAAAAAATGTCGTCATTGCAGGCGGTTATTTGTTCCGGATTACCGAAATAGGGAAAAGCAGAATTATTGTAAAAAAAATCCTTGTCGAAAAGCAAGCAAAGCGGCCAGCCAAAAAAAATGGCTGAGTAAACCTGAAAATAAAGACTATTTTCGAGGTCCTGACAATGTAGAACGGGTTCAAGAATGGAGAGAAGGCACCCCCGAATATTGGAAACGGACAAACCGCTTAACTGCGTTACAAGATCACTTAACGCCACAACTCACTGAAAACAAAGAAGATAACAGCCAAATTGATGCACAGCCCCAAAAACATGCGTTACAAGAGCTCTTAATGACACAATCTCCTGTTATTATAGGGCTAATCTCCAATTTAACCGGTTCTGCGTTACAAGAGGACATCGCTAACACCCTCCTTAGTATGCAACAATTCGGGCAGGAAATTTTATTTCCTCAAACCCAAAACCAAGGAGGAGGCCATGATTGTAAAAATTCCAATTTTAAAACAAAGAATCCGGAAGATACCAGACAGCTTCAGCTGGGTCGATCACCGACTGGTTAGAAACAGGTATATTGAATCATGCACGCATGAACAGTCAGCCCTGTATCTGTTTTTAGTCTGTGTATCCGATGTCAAAGGTTTAAGCTATTATGCGGACAAATCCATTATGAAAAAACTGGATATGGATATACAGACTTTAAAAGAAACCAGATCCGGTTTGATCAAAAACAACCTGATTGCATGGCAGCAACCCATCTACCAGGTTCTCAGTCTTGAACCCATAGTCAATATCCGCCGTTCAGGGCAGATGATGAGTCTGTCAGATATCCTGAACAATGCCGTGGGAGGTGGTCAATGATTGATTATGAAACCTATGTGCGAATCAGAAATTATTTTACCCTGGATTATTTAAAATACAGCCAGATAGCTAACGAACTGGGATTGGATCAGCGAACAGTTGCGATTTGGGCAAATGAAAAAAAATACCGGCCAAGAAAATCAACACCGCGTAAAAGCAAACTTGATCCTTTTAAAAACCATATTATTCAAATGCTGGAAAAACATGCCTTTACAGCGCGACAGATTTACCAGCGTATTAAAGAAGACGGATTTAAAGGAAGAATCACCATTGTGGAAGATTATGTCCGAAAGATCCGTCCTCCTAAAATAAAAGCATATTTAAAACTTGCATTTGCACCGGGTGAATGTGCCCAGGTGGACTGGGGATCATATGGAACGGTTCGTGTAGGTTCCACCACCCGCAGATTAAGTTTTTTTGTGATGGTGCTGTGCCACAGCCGGATGATGTATCTTGAATTTACAGTCTCTCAAACCATGGAACATTTTTTGGGATGTCATCAAAATGCCTTTCATTTTTTTGGTGCGGTTCCCAAAAAAATCATGGTGGATAATCTTAAATCTGCTGTACTGAAAAGAACCGTTGGGTGCGCACCGGTATTTAACCCTGGATATCTTGATTTTGCAAACTACTACGGGTTCTCAATCGTTGCCTGTAATGTGGGTAAAGGCAACGAAAAAGGCCGGGTGGAAAATGCAGTGGGTTATGTAAAAAAGAATCTTTTGAACGGTTTGGATATACCGGACTTCAACGTTATGGAGCCAGTGGCAAAAACCTGGGTTGACACAATCGCCAATGTGAGAACCCATGGAGAAACCGGCAAACGCCCTTTGGATATGTTCAAAGAAGAATCTTCTCTTCTTGGACGATTACCTCCAACCCCTTATGATATCAGCCAGATCAGCCAGGTGAGGGCATCACCACAGTACAGAGTAAGCCTTGACGGCAACAGGTATACTGTTCCGGCACAATTGGCAGGTGTCAGGCTTACCTTAAAAAAATACCCGAATCGTATTTGTCTGTACCATGGGAATGATCTGGTTGCCCGGCATGCCAGAAGTTATGATCGCAAGCAGGACATCCAAAATCAGGATCATTCAAAAATATTGTTGGCACAAAGAAAAAAAGCGGCTGATCAGGCAATCTACATGAAGTTTTTAACCTTATCCGACAAGGCGAAAGAGTATTATCTGCAATTGGGACATCGACGGTTAAATCCCTTTGTTCATATCAGGAAAATTGTTGCGTTAAGTGAAATCTATCCCAGAGAACAGATTGCCTTGGCCATTGAGGACGCTATTAAATTTGATGCCTTCTCAAGTGAATATATTACCAATATTTTAGAACAGCGATTACGCCCGGCCAAAGAGCCTGGAGTACTTCATGTCACCCGAAGCAGTGATTTACTGGATTTAACCATTGATCCGCCGGACCTCTCGGTTTACAGCATAGGAGATAAAAATGGATGATTTAGAAAACCACCTGACATATCTAAAACTGCCCTATATCAGGGAAAAGTATGAATCGGTTGCAGCAACAGCAGCCCACAAAGAATGGACACATATTCATTTTTTATCAGAACTGATTAGACAGGAATCAGGTCTGCGCAGGGATAGAATGATCCAGCGCCGAATCCGTATGGCTAAATTCCCTGTAATAAAAACCATGGATCACTTTAACTGGTCCTGGCCTAAAAAAATCAACAGGGTTCAAATTGAAAATTTGTTCCGTTTGAAGTTTATTGAGAAGAAAAGCAATATTATATTTATAGGCTCTGTTGGTGTGGGCAAAACTCATATTGCCACAGCTCTGGGGTATCAGGCCTGTCTTAAAACCCATACGGTATTGTTCACCTCCGCCATTGATGCTGTCAATAATTTGGTAGCGGCACAACGAGCGGGTTTGTTAAAGCAGGAATTGAAAAAATATTTCAAACCAAACCTGCTGTATCTTGACGAATTAGGCTACCTGCCCATTGATAAAAACGGTGCGGATCTGCTCTTCCAAGTTATAAGTCAGAGATATGAACAAGGCTCCATTATTATTACAACAAACCGTGTGTTCCGGGAATGGCCAAAAATCTTCAACAATGACAGCACTCTTACATCTGCATTACTTGACAGATTGCTGCATCATACGGAGGCCGTTGTAATTGAAGGAGACAGTTATCGGATGAGAGAAGAGAAAAAATAATTATAATTTAACTTGGCTGGTAGTTCAAAAATAATGATCTGCCAGCCTTTTTTAACATACATTTTTAAACCAGGGATTTTATGACATTTTCACACCGCCGCTCACAGCTTCAATCCGCGGTAGTTTCAACGTTGTCCCGTCAACGGCAAGAAGGTTAAAACCATGCCATTTTAAAGGAGAAAAATTTTGATAAAAATGGTCTGTCAAATGCGAATTAAGCTCAATGAAT
>QMMT01000377.1 GCA_003647385.1 Deltaproteobacteria bacterium | reverse complement strand
GAAGAGTGCATGGGAAATCGTTGCTAAAGGCCGGGAATGATTAATTTTTACCGTGACCGGATGATGAAGGATTTTTTCAGCAAGACGTCTGATTTCCAACGGCATGGTTGCAGAAAAAACAAGGGATTGTCGTTTCTTGGGCAACTGTGCAACGATTCGGCGGATATCAGGAAGAAAGCCTTTGTCAAACATATGATCTGCCTCATCAAGGATCAGCACTTCAATATGATCAAGGTTGATGGATCCTTCATTGAAAAGATCAAGCAGTCGCCCCGGACAGGCAACAATAATCTCTGCACCGGCTCGGATGGCTTTTATCTGTGGGAATTTTCCCACACCACCATAAATGGCAACACTTTTCAAATGGGTTTTGCCTGCCATTTTTCTGATTTCATCATGGGTCTGCTCAGCCAGTTCCCTGGTGGGCGCCATAATAAGGGCACGTGCTTTTTTTCGGGAACCTTTCATCAATCGTTGGAAAAGCGGCAGAACAAATGCTGCTGTTTTTCCAGTGCCTGTCTGTGCCAGGCCGAAAACATCCTTACCGGCAAGGATCGAAGGAATCGCTTCTTTCTGGATTGGGGTTGGGGTGGTGTAACCACAGGCGGCAATGCCGGCGGCTATTTTGGGGTGGAAATTAAACTCTTCAAAATTCATTAAAAACTCCTTTGTTGTCTAAGCTGAACTTTTTTTGGCAGCTTAAACTGTGGATTCGTTTGAATCCGTTATATTTTTTTTGTCCTGTGAAGAACAACAAGTCAGGATTGATGGGTAACCGATAATTGTATTGAATAAGACAGGTTATGGCTCCGCCAAAAATGTTATACTGCTTTCACAATTAAGTAATCAGCATAAACTTCAACGGCAACGTACGATGTAATGGAAACAACGAGGTTAGCGAGGACAACCTGACAAAAAAAACCTGGCAGGGGGATGTGCTCTTACTTGCATACAGAACCGTATTATACACTAATGAATAGAATTTGCAACCAAATAAAAAATTTTAAAATGCTTGACATCGCTTTCTTTTAGTCTATTGTTAATGCACGTTGTGCAGATATAAGTGACGCGCAAATGTTTCCTCTTTAAGGTGTATATCCCCAATATCAAAAAGTGGTTTGCCCCCAAAGTTAGAAGCGATTATTTTTATTTTTATTACAGGAGAGTGCCGACATGGCAAATGGTATCGTAAAATGGTTTAACGACTAAAAAGGGTTTGGATTTATCGAACAAGAAGACGGCGGAAAAGATGTTTTCGTCCATCATTCGGGTATTAATTCAACTGGTTTTAAATCCCTCAATGAAGGAGATAAAGTTTCTTTCGATATTGAAGATGGCCCAAAAGGGCCTTCAGCTGTAAATGTAACCGTGGTTTAGTTAACCGTTTTATTTGCGTTACAAAAAAAGTCATCTTGATGGCTTTAAAAAAGCCCCGGGCGTCACATCGTTCCGGGGCTTTTTGTTTTTGTTAAAAAACCATTTCCTCTTTGAAATGAACCTTACCTTCCTCCAGAAAGATTCTTATCACATACAGATGCATATCATTGCTGCATAGATTTTTATAATACAAAAACATGTTGTCATCATTGGCATGATTGATAGAAGATAGTGAACCACACATGAACTGGGTAAACGAGTTCCCATTATATAGGTCGGTGGTTCGCATCAATTCCAGTTCATGGGTATGGCCACAAAAAACATTTTCAATTTTATGCTCATGTACAAAATCAATTATGGAAGATGAATTTTTCAAAGGACATTCATCTGTACCCAAAAGAGAATGGTGGATGAGCAACAGGGGCAGATCATGTTCGATGTGATTGATTCTTTTGGAAACCGCATTCAGAACCTTTTTTTCAACATAACCTTCATCTCTATAGAGTTCATTGGAATCGATACTGATAATCAAGACCTGTTTATTGTTTACGATAATTGATTTTGTGAAATTGATATCGGTAAAATTGTCTTTGACCCGGGTTATGTCTCGGTTCAAAAACAGGTGTTGTTTATTGGTTTTCTCCATTTCAGGAATATAGATAATTTCAGGGTTATAAATATATTTGCGGAATAATTCATGTGAACGCATATTTCTTTTGTCGTGGTTACCAATGATCGAGATAACATTTTTACATTTAATGCCTTTTAAGAAACGCCCTGCTTTGGCATATTCATCTTCCAGGCCGTCAGTTGTATTGTCGCCGGTATTGATAACAATATCGGTGTCAAATGAATTGATCTTTTTCAGCAGAACCTTATCGTTTCCTTCCCAGTGACGGGGACCGAAATGAAGATCTGAAATGTGTAAAATATTCATGCGCCTCCTTGCTGACAATAAGGGATCTCAAATTTTAAAAAAAGCCAGTATGTTGTCACTATATTGATGTCAATGCGCTGGGTCAAACCATATTTTACCTAAATGATATAGAACTTGACTTTTAACCGTATTCTTATACTATATAAATAATTGTGCTGTTAAAAATAACGTACAAACGTTTCCGCCTTAAGGTGTATATCCCTGATATCTAGGTTTAGTTTTTCCCCTAAGTTAGAAGCCATTATTTTTCTGAACAATTTGTCTGCTGTGCAAAAAATTTCATCCTCGAAAGATGAGTGTCTTTTTTTGAATACGTTAACCCTGTAATATGAGGAGGTTTATGTTATTTAATACGAACCCTTGCTCCCAAAAGCGTATCACAACCGCTTTACTCCTTGCAGCCGGCACAGGAAGCCGCCTGTTCCCTTTGACGCAAAAATCACCCAAATGCCTTACCCTTGTTAATGAAACATCCATATTAGAACGATTGATCAAAAGCTTGAATCAGCATGGATTTAAACGTCTGGTTGTTGTTACCGGCCACCTGGAAGATTGTATCCGGGATTTTTTAAAAACCTGGGCCGGGAACATTAAGATTGAGTATGTTTTCAGCCCATTATACAAAACTACCAATAATATATATTCGTTATGGATGGCCCGAAAAATAATCAATGAACCATTTATGCTCATCGAAAGCGATCTTATTTTTGATCCGTCTTTATTAACAGAAATGCTTTATCCCGACAGGATTGCCATCGCACGAATGAAACCCTGGCTGAACGGCTCAACCGTCACACTCAATCCATCAAACAAAGTTAATGCATTCCATAGCGATGCAATCAACGGATCAAATGAGATCAAATATAAGACCGTTAATATTTACAGTCTTTCGGTTTCATCGTGGTACCGGGTTATCGAAAAACTGAACCAGTATATCCTGGCCGGCAGGGTGAATGATTATTATGAAGCCGTATTTCGGCAAATGGTAGTTGAAAAGTCCTTATCCCTTCAAGCGGTTCATTTTGACCATAAACCCTGGTATGAAGTTGACACCATGGAAGACCTTGCCTCTGCTGAAAAGCTGTTCCCGGTAAAAACCGGCAAACTACTTCCTTTGTACGGTTTAAAACCAAACAATATAAAAGTGACCGCCATGCCTGCCCGAAAATCTGTTCAACAAGGAAGTCTTCATGCCTGATCCTGATTATAAAAACCAGATCGAAAAATATGAATATATTTCAGGTCAGCATGGTGGATACTATCGCCATGATTT
>QMMT01000376.1 GCA_003647385.1 Deltaproteobacteria bacterium | reverse complement strand
ACGATTGATTCTACATGTGGGAAAAAAATATAATTTCATATCAAAATGAACAAAAGGTGAGAATTTCTTAATTTATAAAATTATTATCGGAGTATAGTGATGAGAAATTTATGTCGTCCAGCACTAGTAATATTACTTGTTGTTTTTTCCTGCGTGTCCATCTACGGCAAAGAATCCCTGCCTCCTGCCTCACCACTGGCGCCCGCAAGTGAACAGGAAAAACAAGTGGCTGAAACTATGGAAATGCTGGACTCACTTGTGGAAATTCAGTCAAATCTTGAGCAGGAACTCAAAGCGATGAAAAAAAAGATTACAGCAAGCAAGACAGAGGCTGAAAAATCAAATTTGCAGAATGAGCTTGATCTGCTTGATCGACAACTTTCCGAAACCAGATATGATTTTGAACGTATAGCAACCGGTGTGGAAATAGGTATTTTTGCTGAGAAAAAAGCAAAAAAATTCAGCTGGAATGAGGAATTTGGTATTCTAATCAACCCGGCAGTCAAAGAACTGAAACGATTAACTGTCCGAACCAGAAAAAAAACCATGCTCAAAGATACCATTAGTAGATACGATAATTTAATACCGGTAGCTCACGAAGCTGTGCTACATCTTGAAAGTCTGATCAATTCATCAGACAACCCCCAAATGAAAGCTAAGATTCGTAAATTGCAGCCGGAATGGCAAAATGCGGAAGACAGAATCAAGCATAAATTGGAACTGGCAAAGCTGGAATTAGATCAATTAGAAGAACAGGAAATAAGTCTGTCTGACTCTTTAAGTATTTCAGCCAGAGAATTTTTTCGTGCCAGAGGATTCTATCTTATAGGTGGAATTTTAACATTTATTACTATTTTACTTCTTTTCAAAATTGCTTATCGTGTCATTTTTAATTTTCTGCCCGGCGCAAAGGAGAAACAACTTTCCTTTCATGTCCGATTACTGGAGCTTTTGTTTAGGGGTTCTTCTATTATTTTTGCGGTTTTCTGTTCCTTTTTTGTCCTTTACCTTGCCGAAGATTGGTTTTTACTGAGTATGGCTATTATTTTTCTCCTCGGCCTGGCCTGGACGATCAGGCTTGGTATTCCGAAACTGTGGGATGAGGCTCGTTTAATACTCAATGTCGGGCCTATTCGTGAAGGTGAAAGGGTTATCCTGTACGGGGTACCATGGAAAGTGGAAAAAATTCATATTTTCTGTAAGTTGTTTAACCCGTCTCTTGAGGTGCGGCTTAGAATTCCTATTGAGAAAATGATCGGTAAAATATCCCGTGCTTCCAAGATAGGTGAACCCTGGTTTCCATGTAAGGCTGGAGACTGGGTTGTCGTTGGTGACATGCCGCGTGGAAAAGTTGTTAGTCTATCACATGACGCAGTTGAACTTGTGGAACAAGGCGGAAAAAGAACTACCTATCGGACTCAGGACTTTCTTGAGCTCTCACCCATCAACCTGTCAAGAAATTTTAGACTGCGAATTCCATTTGGAATTACTTACAATCTCCAGTCACAATCCACCACATCAATACCGGACATTCTTAAGTCCTATATTGAGAAAAAACTTGAGGAAAGCGACTATGGAAAAAAATGTTTCAACCTCTCGGTTGAGTTTATGCAGGCCGGTGATTCTTCTCTTGACCTGATGATACTTGCAGATTTTAAAGGTGAACTGGCAGAAATTTATTCAAGGGTTGAACGTACCATTCAACAATGGTGTGTTGAGGCCTGCACAGAAAATGGCTGGGAGATTCCTTTCACTCAATTAACATTCCACTGGCCGGAAAAAGAGAAGTTGCTGAATCAATCACTTGAGAAGGGTTTCAAGAGTTGAGACCTTTAAAACCTATTCGTTAAACGATAGCATCCAATAATGGCGTTAAGTCATTATTGCCTCAAAACTTGGATTACAGGTAGGGCTTGACGTGGCAAAAGGTCCTGATGATACGGCATTTTATATTCAATTTGGCAGTTCATGGTCTTTAAAATAAGATAAATGTAATATCTAAAAAATTTTGCCTAACTTGAAATAAATACTGCTGTTGTTGTTCTCTGCTTGACCATAACCAATGTACACAGGCCCTATAGGTGTGTCGACACCAAGGAATATGCTGCCGGCAAAAATGGCATCAGCAAAATTTATATTATCTATTTTTTCCCAGGTATTTCCTGATTCAAAGGAGAAACCGACATAGGTTGGTAAAAGAAGAAAATCACTTATCTGCCTCATGTAGATCATCCGTAATAAGGACAGGCTCTGCCCACTTAATTCATCCGTCTGGAATCCGGAAAGATTGAAGAGTCCTCCCAGTTGAAATCTATTTTGAAGAGGAGCATTATCATCCAAGGTAAGGTATACTTTCATACCGGTGATCAGTGTGTTCTTTCCCCAGGTTTTTGCACCAGTCGCCTGTAGTAGAATTTGATCAAAGTCACTATCTGCACCGAATTGACCGTCAGACATGATATATTCTATAATGCTGGCATATCCAGTCCTGGGGAAATCTAAATCATCAAGTTTATCAAAAGAAATGTTTGCGTATATTTCCCCGATATTAAAATCTTCATCTACAGGGTAAGGCAGGCCAACTTTGTGTTTTGCATGGCCCTTCATCCTTCTGATACCGATACGGGATGCACCCCAGGTACCGAATTCTCTTCCCAGGGCAAGGTCAACACCATACCTTTCCAACCGGTATTCGCTATAGTTATCATTATTATTTGGAGAAAAACGCATAGTATCTTGATGATATAAGAGTCGTGGGTGAATAAAAAACTGGGAAGTAGTATCAAGCGGCTGGAATATTTCAGTATAAATGCCTGAGGATTTTCCAAGCTGAACTGCAGTTCGCCACTCACCATTGAGATGGTTTATTGCTGTACGTGTATAGGCAAGGGTAAAGTTATAGAAATTATCTCCCTGCCCATTACCAGACATGGTGAATCCGGCCTGAAGGTAATTGGGTCCCCAGAAGCGTTCGATAACCTGTATAACAAGTCCGGAACGTCCGTCTTCTTCGACAACTTCATAAGAAACATTCTCAAAAAGTTCGAGACCGTATATTTTACCTATATTTTCTTCCAATAAGGCGATGTCTAAGGGTGAGCCTTCTTTAATCTGAAGGCGGGCAAAAATTACGTCATCAGAGAGTCTTGATTGATTATCAAGCCTTATAAATTCAATGATTGGATTTGACGCCCTTTTTTTTCTCGATATATTGGCCAGTTGGAGTGCCTGAAAATCTGTGTAGAATGCTTTGGATGAAGATAGTCGTAAAAGTTCGGGTTGTTTTTGTTCTGCAGCCAAAACCCCAATTGGGATTGCCTGGCCTGTCCGATCAAATGAAGAAGATGTAATATCTCCAAGATCTGGCACTATAAACACATCCTTTGACGTAAGCGTCGCAATTTGTTCTTCAGTATTTTTTCGTTTCATTATACTGGTTAATTGTTCGGTAATCCCCAGTATTGAAGTCAACGCCTCGCGTGCAAGTAATGGTGTGCTGATATCAACTGCAATCACAATATCTGCACCCATTGTGCGGACAACATCTATGGGCAGGTTATTGCTTAAACCCCCATCAACAAGAAGTTT
>QMMT01000375.1 GCA_003647385.1 Deltaproteobacteria bacterium | reverse complement strand
GGGCAAGCCACTGCATTGAACCGCCAGACGAAATAGATCTGCAGCTCTTTTAAAAAATATCTATTTTTTCTTTTTCATGGCTTCTAAAAACAAACTCTCCATGGAACCAAAAGACGTTGACTTTTTACTGCCGGAAAATTGTTTCCAATTGTCCCCTTCTTTTTGGTCAGGAGATGTCAGCGTAATCCTTCTTTTTTCTTCATCAACCGCCTGAATCATTACCTGAACTGAATTTTCCGGTTTTAATTTTTCAAATTTTGAGGGATTTGCCGCGCCGCTGATATTAGACGCCGGCATTAATCCCGTCACACCCGGCTCAAGGGTTATGAAAAGGCCGAATTTTTCTCTTTTTTCCAATACTCCTTCTACAATTGAACTGATTTCATATTTAGCAGACGCACCGGTCCAGGGATCACCCAGCGCATCTTTTATGCTCAGTGAGATCCTTTTACTTTCCATGTCAATGGATTTGATCACCACCTGGATTCTCTCTCCGGTCTTAACCACATCATCGGGTTTAAGCACTCTTTTTGTATGGCTCATTTCACTGATATGGACCAGGCCGTCCACACCAGGCGCAATTTCTACAAATGCTCCGAACGAGGCCAGCCTGACCACTTTTCCGGAAACTTGATCCCCTGTATTAAAATTGCTTTCCATACTGTCCCAGGGATTGGATGATGTCTGTTTCATTGACAAAGAAATTTTAAAAGTATCTGATTGATCTGAGGTGTCTATTTTTAACACTTTTACAGTCACTGTATCGCCCGGCTGAACAATCTCTTCCGGCTTTTCAATACGCGACCAGGAGAGTTCTGAGATATGCGCCATACCCTCAACACCTGGAATCAGTTCAATAAATGCGCCATAAGACATCAGTTTGGTGACTGTACCCTGAACCGTATCTCCTTCTTCTACTTTTTCAAAAAAAGCAGTCCGTTTTTCTTTTATCTCTTCATTCAGCAAATCCCGCCTTGATACAACAATATTCTTGCCGCCTTCTTCAAAGCGGGTGATTAAAAAATGATGCGTCTCCCCAATATACGCTTCCTGGTTTTCCACATACTTCACATCCATCTGGCTGACAGGACAAAATGCTCTTTTCCCCATGATGTCCACATGAAAGCCCCCTTTAATCACTTCAATGACTCTTCCCTCCACAGGTGTACCGCTTTGGGACGCATCATTGAGCATGGTGGCTTTTCCAGCACCGGAAAGTGCTTTAGACAGTATGATTTCACTCTCGCTTATTGAGACCACGTAAAGGGTTATCTTATCACCAACCTTGTACAAGAACTCACCATTTTCATCCAAAAGCTCGGCTTTTCCTACAACACCGTCACTTTTTGTCCCCGTGTCGATATAGACACTTTGACTGCCAACGGAGATAATGCAGCCTTCTACCTTATCACCCTGGTTCAGCTCATGGCTTATTTTCGTATCATATGATTCAAAAAGCTCAGCAAAACTCATTTCATCTGTATTATCGCCATTATTATCATTGGCATTTTCATCAATCTTATCATCAATTGGTCCCATTTTTATTCTCCTGAACACTTATTTTTTTTTCTGAATCCTGTACTACCCTTTACCGGTCAAAGTGTAAAGTTAAAAAATAATAATGAAAATGGTGTTTTTTCATGGGAAAAAACGGTATCATGAATGAAAAAAGAAGTTTAGCAAAAAAATCATAAACCCATTTTAGTCAGGATGAGATACTTTGAATACCACCAATCAAACGTTTTCCAAAGTAACACTTTCACCCCAAAAAGTGCAGGAAAAGGCTGATATTCTTGAGAACAACCTGTTTAAGTCTATTTCAAAACAGACGGATCATGCAAAAATGCATATAAAAATCAACCGGGCTAATTTTCCGGATCCCGTGATCAACAAGGGGCTTCTACAGCTCATGCCCAAGTTTAATATCAAACCCCGAGAGTATCTGCATGGGTTAAGAGATCTGATGCAAAAAGATATCCCGGAAAGTAAACAGGAAAGCTTTAAGACGGATCTCGATCTCAATGATACAGAGGAGATATACTTTGATGATTCTAATATTGTCAGCCGGAACTTTGAAGCCATTGCTTCAAAAAAAGAACTTGAGATTATTGTCAGAGGTATTCCCGCAATAAAGAGCATAAACGGTGAAATTTCAAAGTCATTTTTTGACCATAAACTAAGTCCAGGGGAACTCTTAAAAGGCGGTGCGATTAATTTCAAAGAAATTAATAAATATCCCATCATAAACGCCGATAAAAAACTATTTTATATCACCCATGAAAAGCAGGGGAAACAAGGGGTCTCATTTGATGGAAAAATCATTCCGGTTGAAGAGGCAAAACCCTTTGCCATTCATATTGGGCCTGGAGTGGAAAAAAGAGAGGATTCAACAAATGATCTGGATGAAGCCGGAAAATCAAAAGGATATTTTTTACACTCACAAAGCACAGGTGTCATCATCCTTAACCGAAATGAAAAAGGTGTCATCAACGGTATAGGAATCAGTGATAAAGTTGAAGTAAAAAAACTGGACTATTCAACCGGAAACATCGGTACTCAGTTTACCTGTCCGATCCACATGAAAATCGGAGAGATCTGCAATGATTTTAAAATCCGGGTGAATGGAAAGGTTGAGGTGGCCGTTATTGACGGCGGAGAAATCATTACCAATAATGAAGCGGTCATTGTAAACGCCCAATCCGGCAGCGCTGTAATGGCCTTAAAGGATATTATTATTGATTATGCCACCCATTCAAAAATTATTTCCGAGCATGGGACTATTACAATAAACAAAGGATTAATTGATTGTGAGACCTCATCAAAAAAGGTGGTATTTGAACGAGGCAAAGGGCTGATAACAAATAACCAGATTGAAACCGAAAACCTTTCATTAAGTGGGTTATATTTTTCAGGAAAAAATAGTATTTATTTTGGAAACAACCTGTTTGTGGAAAAAGAAGAGTTATTAACATCACGTGAGAATCTCAGGGCAGAAAAACTAAAACTGTCAAATACCCAGGAAGAGCTGACACAAAAGCTGCATGCGGAACTTAAGCGGATGGCAACACAGACATTGGCAGGTCAAGACCTTATAAAACATATGAAGCCGATCATCATAGCCACCAAGACCATGGATTATGAAATAATTTACAAAGAAATGGATGCCATCCAGAAAAGAAACAACACAAAAGTCGTCAGTAATGTCAGGAAATTGTTTGAAACACTTGAAAAAATACCTCAAAGCATTAGATCCTGTAATGACAGTGAATCGACATTCAATGAAAAGCTTAATGCTGTCAACCAGAGAATGGCATCAATGGAACTGACCATTGAAGGTTTTTTGAGACGAGCTGCCACCCTGGAAATATTTTGCGGTATTTCAAGTGATAAAAATAGTAAAGAAGGCAAAAAAATGCTCAAGCCAACCCTTATACTTGAATCCGATGATACCGAAAAAAAATATATTAAAGTAACTGGGACCTATTCTTCCCAGAATGGGTTTGAGTTTGTGCAATAGTTCAATTTATCACCGGACAACACATTTTTTTTATTCATCAATCTTGTTAAACATCTGCTTCACGGCTTTAGCC
>QMMT01000374.1 GCA_003647385.1 Deltaproteobacteria bacterium | reverse complement strand
CAAAATATTGTCATTGGGAATGGGTCAGATGATATTATCGCACTTTTGGCCCACGGGTTTCTAAACCTTGGGGATGAGGCAATAATGCCTTTGCCGTCATTTTTGATGTATGAAATCAGCGTCAAAACAGCTAAAGGAATTCCCGTTATGGTTCCCTTGACTGATTTTTCCACAAATCTTAACGGCCTTATAGAAAAAATATCATCTAAAACCAAATTAATTTTTATTACCAACCCTTTCAATCCAACCGGCAGTACGATCACCCGGGAAGAATTTGATAAATTTGCAAAAAAAGTACCGGATGATGTTATGATTGTTGTTGATGAGGCATATATAGAATTTGTAAGAAATAACTCGGTTTACAATTCTTTAAAAGATCCATTGTATGATCCAAGAATTGTCACACTCAGAACATTTTCCAAAGCATACGGACTTGCAGGATTCAGGGTAGGGTACGGTATTATGGATGGTCAAATTGCTCAGATTTTAAACAGGATCAGGCAGCCGTTTAATGTCAACAGTCTTGCCCAGGCAGCAGCAGTTGCAGCGCTTGATGATGAAGTGTTTTTAAATAAAAGTATCCGAACCACCCATGAAGGACTTGATTTTCTGTTTGCTGAGCTGGGTGCTATGGGAATTTATTGTTTGCCTACGCAATCCAATTTTTTAATGCTGGATTTGAAAACAGATGCAACTCATGTGTTTGAACAAATGCTGAAATCAGGTGTTATTGTAAGATCCATGAAATCATATGGATTTGATACATTTTTGCGGGTGAATACGGGCACCAAAGAAGAAAATATTGCTTTTATTCAGGCGCTTAAAAAGGTTTTGAAAAAATAAGGATTTAAAACATGGGCACAAGAATTATTACCATTGACGGCCCTGCAGGTGCCGGCAAAACCACTGTCAGTAAATTGTTGTCGCAAAAGCTTGGGTGTGTCTATGTTGACACCGGTGCCCTTTACAGAGGTGTCGCTTTAGAAATCCAAAGACAGGATATAGACTGGGAAAATGATGAAGTGCTTGACGTTTTTTTAAAAGATCTTGACCTTAATTTTGTTCGGCAAAAGGATAGACTTATTTTGACATCATCGGGAAAGGATATAACAAAGTTTATCCGGACACCTGAAATATCCATGCTGGCATCTTCGTCTTCGGCAAAACCTCAAATTCGGGCAGCTCTACTTGATATCCAAAGAAATATCGCCAAAACAAAAGATACTGTTTTTGAGGGAAGAGATATGGGTACAGTGGTTTTTCCTGATGCCGCTGTAAAATTTTTTCTTTTTGCTGATTTAAGTGTCCGGGCCAAAAGACGGTTTGATGAAATGCCAGGTGAAACAAAAGACATCAGCAGTGTTCAAAAACAGATGAAGATAAGGGATGATAATGATTCTCAAAGAAAATCAGCGCCGCTTAAGCCGGCAGGCGATGCCATTGAAATTGATGCCTCGTTTTTGACTGTTGAACAAGTGGTTGGCAAAATGCTTGGGTTTATTGAAGAAGCTTGAAAAATATAAGTATTTTATTGATTTTTATATTTTCATTTGGTATACAGGCGAATTGTACTTGTTTATGTCTTGAGTTGAAATAAACAGGTATAAAAATATGATTAGGGGGAATACTAGTAATGAATAACAATGTTGAAGAAAACGAAAATCAAAAAATGAATACAGAAGCGTTAGAAAAAGAAGAAGTGAGCACAGAGACTGAAGAAGTGAGCACAGAGACTGAAGAAGTGGCTTCACTTGAAATTACAGGCGAAGAAACAATGGAAGAGCTCTTGGATATCTACGAGTCCAGCCTTAAGAAATTTGAAGAAGGACAGGTGGTAACCGGAACAGTCATATCTGTCGCCAGGGATATGGTTCTTGTAGATGTTGGATATAAATCCGAAGGGCAGATTTCGATTCGGGAATTCATTGATGAAGAAGGTAATGTCAACGTCAATGTTGGCGATGAATTTGAGGTCATGATTGAAGTATGGGATGAAGAAGAAGAAACGGTTCTTCTGTCTCGTGAAAAAGCCAAAAAAGTTAAAGTCTGGGACGCAATTAAGGACGTCTACGATGCTGATGAAACCATTGAAGGTGTCATTACCAGCCGGGTTAAAGGCGGATTTTCAGTTGATATCGGACTTCTGGCATTTCTTCCTGGATCACAGGCTGATCTTAGACCCATCCGCAACATGGATGAAATGGTGAATCAGACCTATACATTTAAAATTCTCAAATACAACAAGAAAAGAAACAATATCGTCCTTTCCAGAAGAGTTCTTCTTGAAGCAGAAAGAGATAAACTCAGAAGTACTACCCTTGAGGCCATTGAAGATGGCAAGGTTATGGAAGGTATTGTTAAAAATATCACAGAATACGGTGTGTTTGTTGATCTGGGCGGTGTGGACGGTCTTCTTCATATAACTGATATCTCATGGGGTAGGGTCAAGCATCCTTCAGAACTCTTTACCATAGGAGATAATATTAATGTCAAAATTCTCTCTTTTGATCTTGAAAAAGAGCGAGTATCTCTTGGTATGAAACAACTGACGCCTGATCCCTGGAGCATGGCAGTTGAAAAATATCCGATTGACTCAAAAATTATGGGTAAAGTTGTCAGCCTGACAGATTATGGTGCATTCATTGAACTTGAAGAAGGCGTTGAAGGACTTATTCATGTGTCTGAAATGTCCTGGACAAGAAAGATCCGTCATCCTTCCCAGATGGTAACGGTTGGTGAAGAAATTGAAGCGGTTGTACTTGATCTGAAACCGGATAACAGGAGAATTTCTCTGGGGATTAAACAGACTGTGGATAATCCATGGGAAGTTATTTCTCAGAAATATCCGGTGGGTACTATTATTGAAGGTAAGATCAAAAATATCACTGAATTCGGTCTTTTTATAGGAATTGATGATGATATAGATGGTCTGGTGCATATTTCAGATATTTCCTGGACAAAAAGGATCAAACATCCGTCTGAAGTCTATAAGAAAAATGAGACCATTCAGGCTGTGGTCCTTGATATAGACAAAGCAAATGAAAGATTTTCTCTGGGGATTAAACAGACCCAGGCAGATCCGTGGGAATCGGTTGCCCAGCGGTATGAAGTGGGTAAGGAAATATCCGGTGTCATCACTAATTTGACTGATTTTGGTGTCTTTGTTGAGCTCGAAGAAGGTATTGAAGGGCTTGTCCATGTGTCTGAGATCAGTAAAGAGAATATCAAAAGCCCTAAGGAACATTACAAGATCGGTGATACCATTACAGCCAAAGTAATGAACATCAACAGTGATGAGAGACGTATCGGACTTTCCATCAAGCGCCTTGAAGAAGACGATGATGACAAGTATCTTGAAGCGTTTGCCAAGAATATGAAACCGGCTACGTCCTCTTTTGGTGAGATCTTGAGAAACAATATCCAGGAGCAGATTGAAGCCAATAAAATTCAGGATGGACCGGAACCCGAAATAGAAGTGGAAGTAGAACCTGAAGCAGAAGCAGAAGCAGAAGCAGAACCTGAACCTGAAGCAGAACCTGAAGCAGAACCTGAAGCAGAACCTGAAGCAGAACCTGAAGCAGAAGCAGAAGT
>QMMT01000373.1 GCA_003647385.1 Deltaproteobacteria bacterium | reverse complement strand
ATATATTTGTCCTTTTCTGATAACATCCTGTCAGTTTAATCTTAACCCCCCCCAACTCAAACTATCTTTAAATTTTAGGAGGTAAAAGTGGGATTTGAAATAACCAAAGAAAATTATGCCGGCAGTATCAAAGGCATCACCATAGGAAAAGGTGATAATGCCCTTACCGTCGGCGCGCAAACAAGTTATCCTTTTTACCAGTTTGAAGGTGACATGCCCAACAAACCCATTGTTGCAATGGAAATCTGGGATATGGAACCGGAAGACTGGGCTGAAGCCGCCCTGGCACCTTATAAGGATGTTGTATCCGATCCTGTAGCCTGGGCGAAAAAATGTGTGGAAGACTATGGTGCTCAAGCCATTGTCCTACAGTTAAAAAGCATTGACCCCAACGACAAGGATGCCAGCGCCGACGAAGCAGCTGCAACCGTAAAAAAAGTATCCGAAGCCATTAACGTTCCCTTGATCATCTGGGGATGTGCCGTACCTGCCAAAGATGAAGAAGTTTTAAAAAAAATCTGTGAAGTCTGTGAAGGCGACAACCTGATTTTAGGACCTGTGGAAGAAAAGAACCACAAAGGCATTGGCGCAGCAGCCATGGGATACGGCCACACTTTGATCTCATCTTCTCCCATTGATGTCAACCTTGCCAAACAGGTCAACATTCTTCTTGAAAACTTAGGTGTTAATCTTGGCAATGTAATTGTCGACCCGACTACTGGTGGCCTTGGCTATGGGCTTGAGTATTCTTACTCTGTTATGGAACGTCTTTCCCAGGCAGCCATGACCCAGGGAGATGACAAACTACAGAATCCCATGATCAACAATCTGGGTAATGAAGTCTGGAAATGCAAAGAAGCCAAACAGACCATAGAAGATGCACCTGAACTGGGAGATCCGGAAAGACGTGCCATCCTCATGGAAGCTGTCGGTGCAGTAGCTTACCTGCTTTCAGGCTCCAGTATTTTAATCATGCGCCATCCCGAATCCATCAAGCTTGCAAAGGCATTTATTGGCCTGATCTCTGACGGTGGTTCAGCCATGGACGTTCCCGCCATTGAAAAACGTCTGGATGATGTAGAAATTGATTTTGCAGCTCTCGCTCCTGAAGTCGACCTAACCATTGAAGAAGAAAAGAAAAAAGCAGCTCCTGCTAAAAAAGCTGCACCTGCAAAGAAAGCAGCTCCAGCGGCTAAAGCGGCTCCCGCTGAAAAAGCAGCTCCTAAAAAAGAAGCAGCTCCTGCTACTAAAAAAGAAGCTCCCGCAGCTCCTGCTGCTGATCCGGAAGCCCAAGCAAAAGCAAAAGCTGCTGCAGAAACCCAAGCCAAATTAGATGCAGAAGCAAAAGCCAAGGCAGATGCTGAAGCAAAAGCCAAAGCCGATGCAGATGCCAAGGCTAAAATAGAAGCAGATGCTAAAGCCAAAATTGAAGCGGAGAAACAGGCTGAAAAAGATGCTGCTGCAAAACGTGAAGACGAAGCTGAGGCATTAAGACTGAAGAGAGCAAAAGAGCAGGAAGAAAGAGCGGCTAAACCCACATCGGGAAAAAATAAAAAAGTAACAATGACAGCAGCCAAGACCCAAAGATCCGGTCTGTCTAAATTTAAGAATATTAGAAGATAAGGTCGCTTAAGGTCTTCAAATCTGGCGTTAATAAATGTATGAGATTGATTGAAGACATTAAAGCTTTTTTAAGAAATAATCATAGTTTAAATGATGAATTTAGTAACATAATAATATGAGGAGGAACCTCTAATGGCAGAAGAAACGAAAAGAAAAGTGAAAGCTCCGAAACTAGCTGATCCTATTGCATCTTCCATAGATGTGGCATCACAGGAGATGATAGCCCGGGCCCAGACACTGGGTGTTGAAACAATTTTTGACCGGGCCATGAACATGAAGCCGTGTGCTATCGGCGTACAGGGAATTTGCTGTAAAAATTGCTCCATGGGTCCCTGCCGGCTCCCACTTCCCAAAGGCGGCATAGAGGGTGAAGATACCCGTAAGGGCCTTTGCGGTGCAACAGCCAATACCATTGCAGCCCGTAACTTTGTCCGAATGATCGCGGGTGGTGCTGCCGCGCATTCAGATCATGGACGTAGTGTGGCTGAAGTCTTTTTGTCGGCAGCCAAGAAACATACTGATGATTATAAGATAAAAGATTATGACAGGCTTTTGGGAGTCGCTCCTTATTTAGGTGTGGCCACTACAGTTGAGGTAGACGGTGAAGAACTGGACAGAGATCTTGATGAAATCGCGGTTGAATTTGCCGAAAAAGCCATGGCTGAATGGGGAAAACCCGAAGGCGAATTGCTCTATGCTAAAAGAGCACCGGCTGCCCTGTATGAAAAATGGAAAAAAGCCGGTGTTATTCCCCGGAATATTGACCGGGAAATTGTTGAGATCATGCATCGTACCCACATGGGTGTTGACCAGGATTATAAGAACCTGATGAAACAAGGTACCCGGGCAGCGATCGGTGATGGCTGGGGTGGCTCCATGCTGGCAACCGACATGCAGGATATTATGTTTGGAACCCCATACCCCCTTCAAGCTGAATCCAATATCGGCGTCATGAAGGAAGATCATGTAAATGTGGTTATTCACGGTCATGAACCCGTTCTTTCGGAAATGATCGTAGCAGCTGCCCAGACACCTGAGATGCTTGAATATGCAAAATCAAAGGGTGCTAATGGTATCCAGCTGAGCGGTATCTGCTGTACAGCCAATGAGATGCTCCAGCGCCACGGCGTACCCCCTGCAGGCAACTTCCTCCAGCAGGAACTTGTCATTGTCACGGGTGCCTGTGATGCCATGGTAGTGGACATCCAGTGTATCATGCAGAACCTGGCCAATGTGGCCAAGTGTTTCCATACCAAATTGATCACCACCCATCCTATTGCCAGGATGGAGCAGGACAATGTCATCCATATTGAATTTGATGAGCACCATGCCATGGAAGATGCCATCAGGATTCTTAAAATGTCCTGTGACAATTTCCAAAATCGTGGTGCTGACGTTGTAATTCCAAAACATACCGCTACTCAGATTGCAGGCTTTGGCGTTGAATCCATCCAATACCATCTGGGTGGTTCATTCCGTGGAGATTACTATACACTTAACGACAATATTATTAATGGTCGAATTCGCGGCGGCGCGGGTGTGGTGGGTTGTAATAATGCCAGACAAAAACATAATGACGGCTGTATTACCATGATCAAAGAATTGATCAAAAATGACGTGATTGTTCTGACCACCGGATGTAACGCAATTGCCTGTGCTACAGAAGGCCTCTTGACACCTGAATCTGCTGCCGTTCACTGCGGTTCAGGTCTTGCGGAAGTCTGCGAGACAGTGGGTATCCCACCCGTATTGCATTTGGGTTCCTGCGTAGACAACAGCCGTATTTTGCTGGCCCTGACCGAAATGGTTAAAGCCGGCGGACTTGGCGATGATATTTGTGACTTACCCGCAGCCGGTAGTGCCCCTGAATGGATGAGTGAAAAAGCCATATCCATTGGCCATTACTTTGTTGTTTCAGGTGTTTATACCGTATTCGGCGGCATGCTGCCGACCTCCGGTGCTCCTGTAT
>QMMT01000372.1 GCA_003647385.1 Deltaproteobacteria bacterium | reverse complement strand
GTTTTCTTTCATTGCAATATTTGGTGGACACGTCAAGACAGGCCTGGGCAAGTCCTACACCACCGGCAGCAGCCGACAGTCTTGTCTGGTTTAAAGATGAGAAGACTATTTTTGTACCATCTCCGGGTTTGCCTAAGATATTTTCCTTGGGCACTTTAACATTATCAAGGAAAAGTTCTCCTGTGGGAGAGGAATGGGATCCCAGTTTATCAAGACCGGAGGTTTTGATCCCTTCAAAATTTTTAGGTTCGATAACAAAGGCGGAAAGTCCTTTTGATCCTGCGGCTTTATCTGTATAAGCATAGTAGAGGAGAGCATCCGCATAATTGGCATTGGAAATCCAGGTTTTGGAACCGTTTAAGAGCCAGTGATCGCCTTTGTCTTCAGCCGTTGAAGCCATGGCCATAACATCTGAGCCGGCATCAGACTCTGTAATACCGAATCCACCGATATATTCTGCGGTACACAGTTTTTCCACATATTTCTTTTTAACTTCTTCATTTCCATATTTAAAGATGGTATAGGCACAGCCCAGGACCTGCATATTAACCTGAACCCTCAAGGAAGAAGAGACCTTGGCAAGTTCTTCTGTTATAATCATTGCCGCCATAAACCCCATGTCTTCTCCGCCGTATTCTTCCGGGATAACAGTTCCGAAAAAACCCAGTTCGCCAAGGGGTTTCATGACCTCTTCAATGGGAAAATGGTGTTTTTCATCCCATTCATCGGCATAGGGCTCAATCTGTTTCTTAGCAAAGTTTCTGATTTCTTTTTGAAGCATTTTAAGCTCGGTTGATAGTTTAAAATCCATTGTTCCTCCTAAAGGGTTATATTATTCTATAATATTAAAACAGTGTTTCATATAATGGTTGTAACCATAAACTAAAATTTAGTACGCTTGTCAAGAAAAAAGTTATAACATAGCTAAGAAATAGCTTGACAAAGAGGGTGAATTATTTAATCTTTAACGCGTGTTATACTGCTGTTTTGTCATGTGAAACAGGATGGCAAGGACGATCCGAAAGGGGATCTGTTTGATCCGGAAAGGTCAAATGAATAAAGGGTTACACAAAGAAAAAATGAATAATTTCATATCATGCAGAGAGCATAAACCTTTGATACTCTCTACAGATACAAAATCGGGTGTGCAAGGTATTGAGGATTACTCAATAACAAGAAGAAGTTGTTTGGTGGCTACTTTGTCATCGACTTTTACATCGACTTGTTTTACCTTGCCGGCAGCTGTTGAAACAATGGGGTTTTCCATTTTCATGGCTTCAAGGACCAAAAGCTCCTGTCCCTCAACAACATCATCGCCGTCTTTTACATGTACCTGGAAAATAGTTCCGGGCATGGGGCTCAAAATTTCTGTACTCATCTTCGTCTCCTTTGTTCAAAACATATTGGGTTCTTTTCTTGCTAAAAAAAGATTTTTTCTTAAACAAGACAGTGCTGGTCTATACTTAAACAAACGTTTAAAGTCAAGTGGGTTTGGATTTTATGATAAGCGATTGGCTTCCCTCTAAGGGAATACTTAAATCTTAAAAATAATAATTTATTGCATCGGGAGTAGAGAATGAGACAGTATTTTGAAAAAATGACAGAATTTGGTATGGCATTGAATAAAGGGCAATTACTAAGTTCTGAAGAGAATGTGAAGAATGTTAAGGAAGTGGAAGCCGGGATCGATGTCGAAGTCGAAAAAGTAAAAAATGCCGGAATGCCGACTGAAAAAATTAATGCAAGGGGCGTAATGACCGTCTGGCAGCGGCTTGAATACCTGATTGATCCGGGAACATGGAATCCTTTACATACCCTGTTTAACCCGGAAGACAATGTTGAAAACACCACAAACGTCATTGACGGTCTGGCAAAGATTTCCGGCAAATGGTGTGTTGTGGCGGGATTTGATAACAAGGTCATGGCAGGCGCCTGGCTTCCGGGGCAGCCTGAAAATATTTTAAGGGCCACCGATCTTTCAAAAAGATTGAATATCCCCCTGGTCTGGCTGGTCAACTGCAGCGGTGTAAAATTGACGGAGCAGGAAAAATTTTATGCCAACAGAAGGGGAAGCGGCACCACCTTTTACCGCCATGCAGAGCTTGAGCAGGAGGGAATTCCCATACTGGCAGGTATCTATGGCACAAACCCTGCCGGCGGCGGATACCAGGGCATCAGCCCCACCATTCTTTTTGCCCATAAAAATTGTAATATTGCCGTAGGCGGCGGCGGGATCTTGAGCGGGATGTCTCCCAAGGGATATTTTGATCTGGAAGGTGCGGAACAGCTCATTGCATCGGCAAAAGAGTACAAGGCCAAACCCCCGGGATCAGTGGATATTCACTATGATGAAACCGGTTTTTTCAGGTATGTCTATGAAGAAGAAAAAGGCGTTCTTGACGGACTCAAAGATTATATGAAAGATATGCCGGCTTATAATCCAAAATTTTTCAGGGTTGCCGAACCTAAAGCGCCAAGGTTCCCGGCTGAAGATCTCTATCGTCTCATCCCTCATAACCAGAAACAGATTTATAATTTTAAAGAAATCGTCGCCCGTCTCGTGGACGGCAGCGAACACATGGAATTCAGGCCTGATTATGGACCGGAAATTTATACAAGCCTGGTCAAAATGGATGGATATCTTGTGGGTATGATCGGCAACAACCAGGGATGGCTGGGAGAAGATTATCCAGAGTATGCGGATTACGGTGGAATCGGCGGCAAGCTGTATCGCCAGGGACTGATAAAAATGAATGAATTTGTCACCCTTTGCGGCCGGGATAGAATCCCTGTGGTCTGGTTCCAGGATACGTCGGGTATTGATGTGGGTGACATCGCTGAAAAGGCGGAACTTCTTGGCCTTGGTCAGTCATTGATTTATTCCATCCAGCAGACGGATGTGCCAATGATGCTGATTACCCTAAGAAAGGGAACTGCAGCAGCTCACTATGTCATGGGCGGCCCCACCGCCAACCGCCATAATGCATTTACTTTAGGGTTAGGGACCACTGAAATATACGTCATGCACGGTGAAACAGCCGCCGCCGCAAGTTTTTCAAGACGGCTTGTTAAAGAAAAAGATGCAGGACGTCCCCTTGAGCCCATTATCG
Organism: Deltaproteobacteria bacterium; assembly: GCA_003647385.1. Taxonomy (GTDB): domain Bacteria; phylum Desulfobacterota; class Desulfobacteria; order Desulfobacterales; family Desulfobacteraceae; genus Desulfobacula. Next base: position 492 of record QMMT01000372.1, on the reverse strand, counting down.
AGAAAATGAACCAGCTGGCCAAAGAATACCATGATAATTCAAGACCGGCCTATTGTGCAAAATATGGTATGGTGGACGAAGTAGTGAAGATGAACGCGTTGCGTGATTATTTGAAAGCCTTTGCCGGTGCTTCATACCAGAATCCAAAATCCATCTGCCCGCAGCATCATATGATTACGCCAAGAATTATCAGAGGATAGGAAGATTAAACCAAATTATTTTACATAGGAGGCCAACATGGCAGACCCTGAATTTATAAAAATCGAAAATGACGGCCAGGTTGCCAGGATTGTTCTTGATCGACCCAAGCACAATGTCCTGGATATCCCCATGATGAATGAACTCAATGCAGAACTTGAAAAAATCGCAGCAGATGATGAACTCAAGTGCGTTGTGATCACAGGTGAAGGCAGAAGTTTTTGCGCGGGCGTGGAAGTGGCGGATCATGCACCGTGCAATGTAGATGCAATGGTTGCCACATTCAACCGGATT
>QMMT01000371.1 GCA_003647385.1 Deltaproteobacteria bacterium | reverse complement strand
TCATGGATGTCATTGGCTCCTGCCCCACCCTTGAACTGCTTGAACCGTTCGGCGGACAATGACTCGTGGGTGATCCTGAAGCAGCATTGGAACTGCTTTTAGAGCTCAAAGCCTGTGAAAAGCCTGTAGTGCTTGAATGGCCCAGAGGAGAAAATATCAAGGTGTGTTACACAGCGTCATTTGGTGACTTAAATCTCAATATAAAAAAGTTCAGGGAGTGGTTCAAGGCTACTGGAGCACTGGATATTGAAAAGGATCTGAGTATTGATCTGGTAAAGCTGATGAAGTTGCTTGATAATCCTTCCGGGCGGTTTGTAACCCTGGATGACGGCACTTTTCTGGCCATTACCCAGACTCTGAAAGAACGGCTGGATGAACTAAAGGCATATTCCACACCCCACGGAAAGGGATTGCGGATTGCTCCTCTGGTAGTTCCAGCCATTGAGGAGCTTACAGAAAAAACAGGTTCATTTAAAAGTGACAAGGCCTGGAAAATGCACTGCAAAAAATTAAAAGAAATTGTTACACCCACTGTGCCGGGAACCCTCCAGGCACAATTGCGTGATTACCAGGTTAACGGATTTAAATGGCTTGTCCAGCTTGCCCACTGGGATGTGGGGGCCTGTCTTGCCGATGACATGGGGCTTGGTAAGACAGTCCAGGCTCTGGCTGCCATCCTTATGAATGCAGGCAAAGGGCCCACACTTGTTGTGGCTCCCCTTTCTGTGATGGGAAACTGGCAGGATGAATGTAAAAAATTTGCTCCAACACTGAATCCACTGTTTTTTGGACCTGGAAACCGGAAAAAATTTTTAGATGGAGTGGGACCCTTTGATATTGTGATTTCAAGCTATGGTCTTCTCCAGGTTGAGACAGAAAACTTATCCGGTGTTCAGTGGCAGACCCTTGTACTGGATGAGGCCCAGGCAATTAAGAATATGAAAACCAAACGTTCAAAAGCTGCCATGAAGCTCAATGCCGTATTCAGAATGATCACCACTGGCACACCTGTTGAAAATCATCTGGATGAGCTCTGGACCCTTTTTAATTTTTTAAACCCGGGTTTTCTGGGAGGATTTAAAAAATTTAAGAACACTTTTGCCATTCCCATAGAGCGGGATCAGGACAAAAAAGCTATAGGAAGATTGAGAAAATTGATCCGTCCTTTTATTCTGCGGAGGTTAAAACCCGATGTTTTAAAAGAGCTGCCTGAAAAAACCGAGATCACCCTGAAAATTGAAATGAGTCGGGATGAGGCTCTTTTATACGAAGCCCAGCGCCTTAAAGCGATTGAAAATATAGAAAATGCAGAAGATAAAGCCGGGGCAAAGCACTTAAGGATACTGGCAGAATTAACCAGGCTGCGCCAGATCTGTTGTAATCCGGCACTTATTTTGCCGGATGCCAACATTGAAAGCTCAAAACTTAAAGTGTTTGGCAATGTAGTGGAAGAGCTTTTGGAAAATAGACACAAAGCCCTTGTTTTCAGCCAATTTGTAGGACACCTGAATATTTTGAAAAAGTTTCTGGATAAAAAAAAGATCTTCTATCAATACCTGGATGGCTCAACACCGGCTAAAGCCCGGAGAGAAAGGATTGCAGCCTTTCAAAATGGTGAAGGTGATCTTTTTCTTATCAGCCTTAAGGCAGGTGGTTTTGGTTTAAATCTAACTGCGGCCGATTATGTCATCCACATGGACCCATGGTGGAATCCGGCCGTGGAAGACCAGGCTTCGGACCGGGCCCACAGAATTGGCCAGACCAGGCCTGTGACCGTATATCGCCTGGTTGTTAAAGATTCCATTGAAGAGAAAATAGTTAAGCTCCACCAGGAAAAAAGAGATCTTGCCCAGCGCCTTCTGGCCGGAAGTGATACAGCAGGAAAACTTAACGCCAATGATCTTTTAAAGCTTTTGCAGGGTGATGTTTGAGAGGACAATATCAGCCGGGCATTTCCGTGAGCAGAAAAATGCTGTCTTATATAATTTGATAATGTCTTTATTTCCAAAATATTCCATAGGATCATACCTGTTTAAAGCTAACTGCCTGTATATTCGTCAAATTATTACCAATACAAAAACTATGAGCCAACTATGAGCCAACTATGAGCCAACTGAGCCAACCATAAACCTGTAGACAGCACTTGAACCTTTTGTGCCAATATTTTTTAATACTCCTTTAGCTTCTAATGCCTTGATATCTCTACTTGCTGTAGCCTTAGATATATTAGTGATCTCCTGATATTTTGAGTTGGTAATATCGCCATATTTCTTAATGTATAAAGCTGCTTTGATTTGCCTTTCAGTTAATCCCAGCCTTTTCAACTCTTCTTTTGTAAATCGATCTTTAGATATTTTACTTAAGAATCCTCCTTGCTCCTCTTTTAAAACAGGCTCGGGTAAACCAGCTTGCTGACAGGATTCAATAATCTTAAGAGTACCCCTGCCCCAAGAATCAATATAACCTCCTTTAAAACAAACATCTGCAATTAGCGGGCTTCTTGGTTTGGAGCGATGTATTTTTTTCAAATCTTCTTCAGTTATTCCATCTGGAAGACCGCCGTCATTCCAAACACTGAAATGATCATCATACAAACGAATTTGTGTTTGAGCACCTATGTAATTCCTATGCACCAAAGCATTTAGTATCATTTCACGCACAGCAGCAACAGGATATTCATCTCTTTCTACCCGCTGCATACCTTCAAAATCAATGGGATGAATAAAAAATTTAGCATTAAGCATTTCTTCAATCTGTTCTTTCATCTGGATCAGATTGCCCTCAATAACTTCATGAAATTTCAGGTCAGCATCTGATTCACCAAATCGTCCAATTTTAATGGGGTGTAAGGGGGTTCAGGGTTACAATACTTCTTCAAGTCTTTGTGCAAGCGTATCAAGAAATTGTGTGGAATCAAGGACTGTTTTTGCCGGAGGGTTACAGATGGCAGCAAGATCTCCTGTCATATATCCATCCTCAATTGTCTCAATTACAACTTTTTCCAATCTGTCTGAAAAACCGCAAAGTTCCGGTAAGGCATCTAATTCCCCCCGCTTTCTCAATGCACCGGTCCAGGCAAAAATAAGGGCCACCGCATTGGTTGAGGTCTTCTCTCCCTTAAGATATTTATAATAATGTCTCTGGACAGTTCCATGGGCTGCTTCATATTCAAAGTATCCCTTTGGAGATACCAGTACCGATGACATCATGGCAAGGGAACCAAAGGCCGAGGCCACCATATCGCTCATGACATCCCCGTCATAATTCTTACAGGCCCAGAGCATTCCCCCTTCTGTTTTCATCATTCTGGCAACAACATCGTCAATCAGTGTATAAAAAAAGGAGATGCCTGCAATTTTAAATTTGTCTTTATATTCCTTCTCAAAAATCTCTTCAAAGATAATCTTAAACGTCTGGTCATACTTTTTAGAGATAGTATCTTTCGTGGCAAACCAGCAGTCTATCTTTTCTCCAAGAGAATATTCAAAACAGGCCCTGGCAAAACTTGAGATTGAGGCTTCGGTATTATGCATCCCCTGGATAATACCGGGACCCGGCAGTTCCATGATTGTTTCCCGTATCTCATTGCCCTTTGCATCGGTAAAGACTATTTCTGCCTTGCC
>QMMT01000370.1 GCA_003647385.1 Deltaproteobacteria bacterium | reverse complement strand
TTGTTTCTTTACAGGAATATCCAACCAATCAGATCAGGTTCTATAATGGGGCTAAAATAGAACTGGCGGCTAAAAAAAAAGTTTATATTACCAAAGACAACTCTAATATAGCAGCAAAGTTTAAAACAGAATTTAAAAAACTAGGAATCAACGCAGACCTGATTGACATCAGCAAAGGAGATATCCCCAAATTGCCGGATGCGGCAGGCCTTGTTTTAGTACCCGATTCTTTTAATACAAACAATTCAGATACTCCCCTGACTTTTTTGGAATCCGCATTCCTTTTGGTAAAAAAGAACGCCTCTTATCTGATGGATTCAGGCAGTAAAAAAAGCGCTTTTTTGGCAACCGTCACCTTTTTAGGAGGAGGATTTGGATTTTCAGGTGAGGCGTTTAAATGTGATCCGGTTTATGGAGGGCTTGCAGGACTTTCAAAGACAGCCAGTCTTGAATGGAAAAATGTTTTATGCCGGGCATTGGACATGCCTGATTCTATAAACAAATGTATGGAAAATGCTGAGGCTGCCGTCTCTTTAATGATGACTCACGGCTCAGTTGAAATGGGTCTGGATGGGGACAGCTGTAATATTCCAACTTTGGTTGATCAGGATCTGAACTATAGCGATGTTGACCTTTCACCAGATGATGTGGTTGTCATTACAGGCGGCGCCAAAGGCGTTACAGCTGCATGTGCCATTGAATTGGCAAAGAAATATTCCCCCACTATTGTTCTTATCGGCAGATCAGGTGAGCCATCCTTAGAACCAGAATGGGCCAAGGACATTCATGATCCTGCCATACTCAAAAAATCCATACTGACCCATGAATTTAAGGGCCAGATGCCAAAGCCTGCTGATATTGAAAAAATATATCAAAAAATCATCTCTAACCGGGAAATCCATAAAAATATTCAATTAATGGAAAAAAATGGCTCCCGGGTAAAATACTTTTCAGCAGATATAAGAAAGCCAAAAGAAATTGACAGTATTTTTCAAACTATACGCAAAGATCTCAACCCTGTAAGAGCTATCATCCATGGAGCAGGTGTTCTTGAAGACAAACTGATTATTGATAAACATATTGATCAGTTTAAATTTGTGCTGGAAACAAAAGTAAAAGGACTTGAAGTCCTCTTGTCTGCATCAAAGCAGGATAAGCTCAAATATTTTGTCTTATTTTCATCTGTTGCTGCCCGTACAGGCAATCAGGGACAATGTGATTATGCAATGGCAAATGAGATATTAAACAAAACAGCTCAAAGACTTGAACATGAAGACTCTGACTGCAAATTCCTGTCTATCAACTGGGGTCCATGGGAAGGAGGAATGGTTGATGATTCTCTGAAAAATGAATTTTTTAAAAGAGGCATTGATCTTATTCCTTTGAAGCTGGGAGCCCGGCAATTATTAAAAGAGATGGGTAACATAGATAAAAATGGCCCTGAAGTGATCATCGGTGCACACCTTTTAAAACAAAACAAATCAAAAGAAGCTAAACTCTCAAAGGCAATGACACTCTCTTTCGGCTTAATACCCACACCTGTCTTAGCGTCCCATCAGATAGCCGATGAGCCTGTTGTTCCTTTTGCCATATTAATGGAATGTCATGCCCATGCAGCCCAAAAAAACAATCCAGGCCTTATTTTCGGCGGCATGGACAACATGCGCCTTTTAAAGGGGGTTAAACCCGGCAATAAAGAAGTGAATATTACTGTAAACTTAGGAAAATGCCAGACAAACGAAAATGGGTATGAAACACTCAGCAGTATAACATCACAAGATAATGGCAACCTTTCATTTACCCATTCAAGCTGTAATATTATACTAAAAGACAGACTACCCAATCCACCTGTGCTGTCCAAAGCCGCTTTTATGGAATTAAAGCCCTATTCACTAACAAGAACCCAAGTGTATCGTGATATTCTTTTTCATGGCAAGGCTTTGCAAGGTATAAAATCGATTAATGGATACTCAAAAAAAGGCATTGAAATTACAACACGCCTGGCACCACCACCTGATCAATGGTTTAAAGATCCTTTCAATTCACAATGGACCATAGAGCCAATGATGCTGGATGCTGCTTTCCAGGCCGCTATCCTCTGGTCACACAAAAGAATGGGACAGGTCTGTCTGCCAAGTTTTATCGCTAACCTGAGGTTGTATTCATCCTTTGAAAAATTAAAAGGGGATATTCGAATTCTCTTTACAGTAAATCAAGAAAGTAAAACCAAAATAAAAGGCTACTTCACCTTTCTTAATGATGAAAATATAGTTGTCGCCAGTATCACTGGATTTGAAGCGATTACAGATCCATCTTTAAATGAAAAATTCAAAAACAAGCCTCTTTTCTCAAAAAAATCAATCCTTGCGTTTGCTGAAGGGAATCCTTCCGAAGCATTTGGAGATAGATATAAAATATTTGACAAAAAAAGGCAGATTGCACGACTTCCCAGACCACCTTATTTCTTTATGGACCGGGTACTTAAAGCTGATCACCCTCAATGGGAAATGAAACCGGGTGGCTGGATTGAAACCCAATATGATATTCCAAAGGATGAATGGTATTTTAAAGCCAATAGAACCGATACCATACCTTTTTGTATCCTCCTTGAGATTGCACTTCAACCCTGTGGATGGCTGGCTGCATATGCAGGTTCCGCTCTTGAAAGTGATGAACGGCTCCATTTTAGAAACCTGGGGGGCAAAGCCACTCTAATTAAATCTTTATCCAGAAACTGCGGCACTATCACTATTAGGAATCGGATGACGGATGTATCCAAAGCCGGCAGTATGATTATCCAGGACTTTGAGATAGAAGTATTGAAGGATGGAGCTGCAGTATATAAAGGAACCACCAATTTTGGTTTTTTTACCCACCAGGCTCTGTCAAATCAGATCGGTATCAGGGACAGCAAGTTTAATAGATTTTCATTGTCTAAAAAAATGCTTAAGAATACAAAAAACTATCAGTTTAAAAATGATGCCCCTTTGACTCCGGAAGATAAAAATTGTGATAACAACAATGGAATGCCTTCTAAGGCTCTGCGAATGATTGATGATATTGAAATTTTAAGCTTTGATGAAGGTCTCTATAAAAAAGGATACATAAAAGCGACCAAGATCGTGGATCCGTCAGAATGGTTTTTTAATGCCCATTTTCATCAAGATCCGGTCTGTCCGGGATCATTAGGAATTGAATCTTTTCTTCAAATGATTCGATTTTTCCTTCTTAAAAAATATAATATCCCGGCAATAGAATATGAAACTCAAATGTCACCCGGGCATACCCATGAATGGATCTACAGGGGGCAGATCATACCCGCAAATAAGAGAATCCAAATCCATGCACATATAAAAGATGCCACCCTTGAAAACGATGACTACTCTGTTATAGCCGATGGCGCACTAATTGTTGATGGCATTTGTATTTATGAAATGAAAAATTTCAATCTTGAATTCATTAAAGCACATCCATCAGAACAAAGGTTAAAGAAGAAACAGGTTTCTAAAAAAATATAAAAACCAATATTACCTCTAAGAACAAAAAAAGGTCCAAACCATGATGTCTCATGCTTTGGGCCTTTTGGAAAAAATGAACCGGCGACGTTCTACTCTCCCACACAGTCTCCCAT
>QMMT01000369.1 GCA_003647385.1 Deltaproteobacteria bacterium | reverse complement strand
CAAGAAAGAGTTGGCATCCATGAAATTCAAAAAAGTCATTGCTCAATTTGAAGCGGAAAATTTAATAATAGCTGAGGAGTTGATTTGTGATATTTTTTTTTCATTCAATCTCAAAGGAGTGATTTGTGATATCCCCCTGGATGAACCGGATGAAGGCTTTGGTACTCATACACTTACCCAGCCTGAATCCTATTCAATCACAGGGTTTCTTCCCCTTCTGGATTCATCTGATGTTATCCTCAAAAAAATAAAAAAAAGCGCTTCAAACCTATCAAAATTAAATATTAAAGTGGATATTAAAGTTGAAATCGTTGATGAAAAAGACTGGGAAGATGCCTGGAAGGCATATTTTGACGTCATCCCGATCACAGACAGGATAACAATAAAACCTGCATGGAAAGACTATGACGAAAAAAAGGATGAAATTGTTATCCATCTTGATCCCGGGATGGCATTTGGTACGGGTACACACCCGTCAACTGCCATGTGCATTAAATTGATTGAAACATATTGTGAATCCGGTTCATCCTTTCTGGATATCGGGACCGGCTCTGGTATTTTAATGATTGCTGCTGCCAAACTGGGTGCCCGGAACATCATGGGTATTGATAATGATGAAGTGGCCATAAATGTGGCCCGGATAAATCTTACCAAAAATAATATCGATCCCGGCAGTTTTGATCTGTTATGTACGACTTTGGATAAAACAGACCAGATACCATACGATTGCATTGCTGCCAATATTATCGCCCAGGTTATTATAAATATTCTGCCGTTAATATCAATGAGAATGACAAATAATACCACCACACTACTCTCCGGCATTATCAAAGACCGACTCAACGATGTACTGACTGCCCTTGAGAAAAATCATCTTTTTGTCATCCATGAAGAAGTGGTGGATGAATGGGTTACCCTTGCCGTTAAAAAGAAACCATAACGTTGAATAACAATAAATTTTAATCCGCTGCACAGGATGTGTGAAAATGAAAAATTTTATACCATCAGACAGATACTTAAAAATAAATACCATTGACGCTCACACTGCCGGAGAACCCTTCAGAGTCATCACTTCAGGAGTTCCGGAACCTGTAGGAAATACAATTCTTGAAAAAAGAAGATATACAAAAAAACATTTGGACCACATCAGAAGAACTCTCATGTTTGAACCCAGAGGCCATGCTGATATGTATGGATGTCTTATTACGGAACCCGTGACGCAAGATGCGGATTTCGGTATTCTTTTTATCCATAATGAAGGGTTTTCCACCATGTGCGGGCATGGCATCATCGCCATCACAACTGTCGCTGTTGAGACAGGTTTTGTCAAACTCAAAACACCCGGACAAACAATTAAAATTGATACGCCTGCGGGTCTTGTCACGGCAAGGCCCAATATGAACGGCGGCCGTGTTGCGTCTGTAACCTTTGAAAACGTACCCTCTTTTGCCCCCAAATTAAATGAAACGATTGAGGTTCCAGGTCTGGGGAAGATTGCCTATGACCTGGGATTTGGCGGTGCATTCTATGCCTTTGTCAATGCCCGGGATATAGGACTTAAATGTACCCCTGAATATTTTTCTGAACTTGTAGAAAAGGGAAGGTTGATCAAAAATACTATTATGGCTTCAAAAGAAATAATCCATCCTTTTGAAGAAGACTTAAGCTTTTTATATGGCACCATCTTTGTTGACACCCCTGACCTTGAAAACGTCCATTCAAGGCATTGCTGCATCTTTGCCGAAGGAGAGGTTGACAGAAGTCCCACCGGAACCGGAGTAAGTGCAAGACTTGCCATATTGAATAAAAGAAATGAAATAGAACCGGGGGTTGATATTGTGATTAACAGTATTCTTAACACAAGTTTTACCTGCAGGATTGCAGAACTGACACAGATTGGAAATCAAAATGCTGTGATTCCAAAAGTAACCGGCAGTGCATATATTACCGGCATGCATGAATTTTTAATTAATCCGGATGACCCTTTAAATCAAGGATTTATTTTAAGGTAAATCAAAGTTTTCCTGGCGGTCGCGCCTTATTTTAAGCTTTCTCATTCTGGATGCGAAAGTAGACCGGTTGATTCCTGAGGTTTTAGCAGCCCAGGTAATGTTCCAGTTGTTTTTCTTCAAAAGCGATATCACATACTCTTTTTCCAACTGGGGCCAGGTCATGCTGCACAAGTTGATGATAAATTCATTGGTACCATCATTGGAAGATACCGACGGTTTTCCAAAGGGATCTATGTTTGCATTCTGATTTCTTACATGAAGGGGAATGTTTAAAAATTCAATATAATCATCCGCTGCCGTTACCATGAGATAACGGATAAGATTTTCAAGCTCCCTGATATTTCCGGGCCATGCATAAGACACCAGAGACTGCATGGCCTCTGTTGACACCTTTTTTTCAACACTTCCTGCTTTTAAAGATTCTTTTTCAAGAAAATGTTTCACCAGCAAAGGGATATCTTCGCGTCTTTCTTTTAACGGCGGCAGGTGAACAGGCAGAACAGACAAGCGGTAGAACAGATCCTGTCTGAAACTGTTTTCAGCAATCATCTGCTTGATATCCTTGTTAGTCGCGGCAACGATTCTTACATCGATATGCCGGACGCTTGTTTCACCCAGGCGTTTGATCTCATTTTGTTGAAGCACCCTGAGCAAACTTGCCTGGATACTCATGGGCATATCCCCTATCTCATCTAGAAAAACGGTCCCAGCATCAGCCGCTTCAAAAAGCCCTATCTTATCCCGGACAGCCCCTGTAAATGCGCCTTTTTTATATCCAAATAATTCACTTTCCAAAAGTGTTTCAGGAATGGCACTGCAATTTTGTACCAGGAAAGGCTTATCCTTTCGCATGCTTGATTTATGAATTTTTTCAGCCACCAGTTCTTTTCCTGTACCGCTCTCACCGGTGATCAACACATGGAACTCCGTACCTGCATAGCTTTTTACAAGATCCAGGCATTTTTTAAATTCAGGACTCTGACCAATGATAACATTTTCATTCTTTACTTCTTTTAATGCTGTTTTTAAACTCTGGGTCTTTTTCTTTTCATTGGCATATAAAATAGCATTGCTCAGGGCAATAGAACAGATATCCACTAGATTCTGAAGCTGCTCCAGATACACTTTATCAAGATTGAGACTGGATTTTTCAGGCAGGGTATCAATAATCTGAACAGCGCCATAAACTTTTTTATCACGGAAAAAAAGCGGAAAACATAGGATCAGACTGCTTTTAACAGCTAATTTGTCTTCAACTTCTTTGTAGTGACGCCGATCACTTTTCGTTTCTGCCACGGTCATCTTTTTATTTTCAATCACCCACCCCACTATACTGGGGTGCCCGGCCTCCAGAGAAACCCCTTTAATCTGCTCACTTTCGGCACCGGCAGCCTCAATACACAGATATGACTCTTCCTTCTTAATCCAGATGGAACCTCTTTTAACATTATGAATTTTTAATAAAGAATTAAGAAATTTTTTCTGCAATGCCTCAGGGTTAAGTTCCTTAAAAAGCTCAAGATTGGATTGATTCATAAAGGACCTTTTAATAAGTGGTTAAATATAATAATTTTAGTTAAATAAAAATACCATATGTTAAATAAAAACACAAACCATACCAAACCTAAT
>QMMT01000368.1 GCA_003647385.1 Deltaproteobacteria bacterium | reverse complement strand
GTTTAGAAAAACCCGGATTGATCTGCCAAAAGAGCTTGAAAATTCAAAAGAGCTTGAAAAATCTGGTAAAAAATTTTCTCGCTATGGCATAAAACCCCAGTGGTTTGAAGCAGATTTAAAACAAGTAAAAAGACCGGATCTTATTTTTGTCACCTCTTTGATGACGTATTGGGCGACAGGGGTTAAAGAGACCATAGAAATAGTCAAAGCGGTTTATCCGGATGTGCCGGTCATCCTGGGGGGAATTTATGCAAGCCTCTGCCATGAACACGCCAAGAAAGATACTTTGGCAGATCTTGTGATAAAAGGTCCCGGGGAAAATCACTTAAAAAAAATTATCAAAGAGTTTACAGGATTTGAACTGGAGGAAAATAATTTATCAGGTGATCTGGATGAATTACCCTTTCCCGCCCTTGATCTTCAAACTAAAATGGTCTACGCACCCATTTTAACCTCAAGAGGATGCCCCTTCTCGTGTGAATACTGTGCATCTTCATATCTTGAGCCCAAGCTTCGGCAAAGATCCCCTGAAAATGTGTTCAAAGAAATTAAACATTGGCATCAAACCCATGGGATTAAGAATTTTGCCTTTTATGATGATGCCCTGCTGGTAAACGCCAGGCAATATGCATTCCCGCTTTTTGAAAAAATTATCGCATCAAAAATGGAACTCTTTTTTCATACGCCCAATGCCCTTCATATCAAGGCTATTACACAAGAGGCAGCAGAGTTAATGTTTAAAGCGGGATTTAAAACTATTCGGCTGGGCCTTGAAACCACTGATTTTTCCAATAGCCGAAACCATGATGTAAAAGTCACTAGAAATGAATTTTATACGGCAGTTGAAAATCTTAAAGCGGCTGGATTTGAGAAAAAACAGATCGGGGCATATTTATTATGCGGGTTGCCCGGACAAAATCTTGATGAAGTGGAAAATTCCATGGAACTTGTCAGGCAGACCGGTATACAGCCTGTTCTTGCCTATTACAGCCCAATTCCCCATACGCCCATGTGGGAGACTGCAAAGGAACATTCAAAGTTTAATCTCCTTGAACATCCTGTTTTTACAAACAATACACTGTTTCCCTGTGTAAATTCAGACATTGATCTAAAGCGTATTTCACGATTGAAAAATTCATAAATTTAATATATAACCCTCTTGGTTTGTCAGAATTTTGTTAGATTTGTATTAGCACAATATTAGGCGGCAACCCTATAAAGAGGGAAAAAAGTGAACCTAACAGGTATAATAATTCAAACCCTTGGCGGCTTAGGGCTGTTCATTCTTGGAATGAAAATGATGACCGAGGGTCTTCAAGCCACGGCCGGGCAAAAAATCAGACGGATTTTAGAAGCAATCTCCTCTAACAGATTTATGGGGTGTGCAACCGGCGCCGGTGTTACGGCAATTATTCAATCCTCATCTGCTACGACTGTTATGCTTATCGGGTTTGTAAGTGCCGGTATCATGTCTCTTGAGCAGTCCGTCGGTGTCATCATTGGTGCCAATATCGGCACCACCATCACCGGGCAGATGATTGCATTTAAATTAACAAAACTTGCGCTTCCTGCAATTACCTTTGGTGTTGGCCTGAAATATTTTTCTAAAAAAAGAAATTACAGGTATATCGGTGATATTATTTTAGGCTTTGGCCTGCTTTTTTATGGAATGACCGTCATGAAGCATGGCCTTTCACCTATAAAATCCGATCCCCAGTTTATTGAATTTTTTACAACATTCAGTACTGAGAGTATCAGCGGCATTCTGCTGTGTGTGTTCATGGGAGCCGTTCTGACTGTAGCGGTTCAGTCTTCTTCCGCTACGGTGGGTTTAACAATGACGCTGGCAGCATCAGGGCTTTTAACGTTTCCAACGGCTCTTGCCCTTGTCCTTGGGGAAAATATCGGTACAACAGTAACCGCTCAATTATCCACCATGGGCTCAAATAATAGCGAGGCACATAGGACGGCAAATGCCCATACGATTTTTAATGTCATCGGGGTGGGTATTATTTTACTGATTTTTCCATGGTTTGTTGATATCGTTGAGATCATGACGCTAAAATTGGGGGCAGGACCTGCAACTCAGACAGTGAATAATGAATTTGTAAATGTTTCAAGATATATTGCCAATGGACATACTATTTTTAATGTTATCAATGCTGTTGTGTTCTTAATTTTTCTTCCCAAGCTTGTTCAACTGACCATTTTAATATCTCCTAAACCGGATAAGACAAAAGAAAGATACAAGCTGCCTCAATTTGATTCCGGGTTTATTGATTCACCCATAGGTGCCCTTGCCAAGGTTAAGGGTGAAATCATAAGGAATCTGGAATTTGCCCACGTGAGTTTTAAAAAAACATCATCCTGTCTCATGATAAGAGATGATGATATCCTTGGGGAAAGAGAGGCTGTAGAGGAACATCTGGATGATTTCCAGAAAGTGATTATCAAATATCTGACCACCATTTACCAGGGCGAGGTAAACGAACCCGAGGCCAAAGAAATATCAGAATTTATGAGAATCACCAATAATATAGAGAGACTGGGTGATTCCCTGGAAAATGTATCGAAAATACTTGAAAGAATCTATGATAATAATTTTGAATTCAGTGGAGAAGCCAAACAGGACCTGGTAATCATATCAAATGAAGTAGACAAGTTTTTGAACCTGATCCTCAATGAGTTACGGGAAAAAACAGACGGATTTTATCAAAAAGCACTGGCCAATGAAGATATGATTGACCAGATGCGTGAAGATATGAGATACCAGCATATAGAGAGATTAAGGCAGGGAGAATGCCAGGTGGATGTCGGTGTTTTTTTTATCGCCCTTGTATCAAATTATGAAAAGATGGGAGATTACTGTTATAACATCGCCACAGGTGTAAACAGAATTATTTAAAAATGATCGTATTTGATCTTGAGTGCCTGAATGGCCATACCTTTGAAGGCTGGTTCGATGACAAAGAAGATTTAAAAAAACAGCAGAGCCGGGGCATTCTAACCTGTCCTGTATGCGAAACCACATCCGTGGTACAGAAGCTGCATCCCATTGCCATTAAAAAATCCTCTGGCAAAACAACTCAAAAAGCCTTGCAGGCAGGCCAGGATGCCATGGCTGAACTCACTGAAAAAGTGGCGGAATATGTTGAAAAAAATTATGAGGATGTAGGGTCCGGCTTTACGAAACAAGCCTTGAAAATGCATTATGGGGCCGAAGAGTATAAAAATATCAGAGGCACCACAACAAAGGAAGAAGATAAGGTTCTTGCCAAAGAGGGTATACCCGTGCTGAGAGTTCCTGTTGCTAAAAACCCGAAAGATGATTTGAATTAAAAACGAGCACTTTTTAATGAAATTGATTTTAAATTTAATCTGTTATTGTTTTATAGGCTATACCCTAATTCTGGCGGCACTTTATTTTTTTCAGGAAAAACTTTTGTTTTTTCCCGGTCCAACCTCTTTTGGAGACTGTCCGGAAATGGAAAAACGAAATGCCAGCGCAGAAATATTTGGAGATATCCGGTACTATTTACAGACTAGACCAAAGCCTGACAACTGGATTGTAATCTTTCACGGGAATGCGGGCAATGCCTGTGGCCGAACCTATTTTCTGGATCTTTTAAAAGGCTTTAATGCCAATGTAGT
>QMMT01000367.1 GCA_003647385.1 Deltaproteobacteria bacterium | reverse complement strand
GCTTGTGCAGTCAGTACGTCCAAATTCATTCGCAAGATCAGACAGTTCCACTCCTGCTGACTTACCAGCAGTAATGACATTGAATGACATTGCGATAATACAGATAACCCATACAATTGAAAAACGTTTGAATCGATATCTCATGATGCTCCTCTTCTGCCATTAGACGGCTGTAAAAGGTTTAACTCGTATCATGCTATAGAAAAAGGTTTATGAACGTCATTCATAAACCTTTTTCAATTAAGGGATTATCGTCATCAGTTGTAATTTTATTTTCATCGTAAGTATCTGGCTGCTATATCGATCCTTGCTTAAGTTTTCTATTAAATTTTAAATACTTAAATGCAATAATTATGCCTGTTTTTGACAGGCATTCCGGCTGTATTATCAAGACCTTCAATACATAAGGATCATCAGGGAATAATTTTTTCTGCAAAGAAAATTTTCTGAATAAATAAATATAATTATATGAAAAAAATGTTATAATTTTAGGAACTTAATGTAATAGATTTGAGAAGTTTTTTTCCTATTTATTATACTTATTATGGTCAGCCGAGTATCAGCCGCTGGGGGTCACATTCTTCTCTCAGGATTTTTAATTCTCTTTTTGTAGGCGGATCAGCCAGGCTTGCTTTTGACACATCCATATCAAATTGGGTGTTGTCAAGAATCATTTCAGGGGTAACACCGGGATAGAATTTATCCAGGACCATCCGGCCATTGTTTCTATCAAACCGCATTACGCCCAGATTGGTGACCACGACACTGACACCGCCGGGTTTTAATCCTGCTTTTTTCCGGCTGTTGTTGCCCTCCAGCTGTCCCGGGCTGGTGAGATAGTCCAGTTTGTTTACAAATTTGCGTTTTTCATGCTGCATAAAGGCAATGCAGCGGGGAACAAAACTTGCCACATCGCATCCGCCGCCACTGCCTGAAAAACGGATGTCCGGCGAAAAATAATCCCCAATGCAGGTGGTGTTCAAATTTCCGTATTGATCTATCTGGGCTGCGCCTAGAATGGCTATGACCTTGTCACCAGTTATCTTGTTCTGCATGGTGGCAAAGGCATCTGTCAGCCGGGAATTGGCTGCAGCCCAGTACATGATCCTGGGGTCTGCAACGGCAAAGGGCAGTTCTTCTAAAAGAGAATCCATGGCCCCTGTTTCAAAAAAAATCACACTGTCGGGTGCATTGATATTCTTGGCTGCCATGGCCGCCAGCATGGAAATTCCAGTGCCGCTGAAAACAATATCTCCGTTTTTGATTTCTCTTGCCGCCATGATGGTCATGATTTCTCTGGGAGTATAAGGTTGAGCTGTATTCATGTTAATCCCTTTTCATATTTACTGAGTAGCCGGTTCTTGGATCTGCCGCAATCGCATCCATTCTTTCCTGCCCGACGAGTTTTAAAAAGGCTTCGTGGTCTTTTACACCATAAATATATTTGTTTTGATATTTTTTGAATTTGTCCTGATCTTTATCCGGATTTTTTGCCGCCATTGCAAATTTTCGTAAATATTGTGAGTCATAGTCATAATGGCCAAAGACAGCAGAAGGATACCCCCCGTAAGGAACATGGCAAACCGCTGAGACATGGATAAAGGGAATCTGATTCAGGTCGGGGTTCTGCCTTAATTCTGCTTTTTCCACCAGTTTTTCACAGGTGACAATAACATTTTTTGATGCCTTTACTTGTTCGATGTCAGCGAATGTGAGTCCCTGGATACTGCAGGTACCCATGGCATCTGCTTTCTGGACATGAATAATGGTAATATCCGGATTGATGGCCGGCACCAGAACAATCTTTGATGCATCTGCCCAGTCGCCAAAGGGATTGTCGATAACAGCCAGTTTTTTATCCACGATTTTAGGATCAGATTTCCGCAGGGTTTTGGAAAACCCCCATTGAGTGATAATATCTGATCCAAGCCCGGAAAGAGTGGGTAAAAAAGGCACGCCCATGGCACCTGCCATAAATCTTAAGCTCATCATGTAATTTGAATAGTCTTCAAACAGGATGTCGTTGTTCTGGACGGCTTTTGCAAAACGAATACAGGTGGGTGCAGCTTTTCCGTTTCCGGCGTAGGCAATTTCCAGCTTTGAAATACAGCCGGCGCCAATGAGTTCATCTAAGCCCGTGCCATTGGAGTGGGCATATAAGTGCAGGTTTTTAATTTTCTGCCTGATAATTTCATAAACAGCAGCCATGGGGTTTCGGTTTACCGTAAATCCCCCAATGGATATATGCGAGCCTGGTTTTACATATTGTTCAATGGCCTGTTTAAGCGGTACTACTTTGTTCAAGTGGTTTTCCATCGTGCGGTCCTGTATTGTTGGTGGTTGGTGTGACATGATAAAATTTTTGGAGCGAGCAAGCGATTATCAATGCAATCAAACCTGCGGCATCTGCCCAGTATGCCGGCCAGAAAAGGCCAATGGCCGCCAGCCAGAAAAGAAGGGTTTCAATAAGCGTGGCCTTTCGAAAGAAATATCTTTCTATAGCAGATGCAAAAGCAACCAGACCAAGGGTTGTAGTGACCATGGTCAAGATAACCTCCCAGTGGAACAGATCATAATTATCTCCCATACCTAAAAGAGGCCTGTATGCCATAACAATGGGGATAATGTAAAGTCCTTTTGCCAGTTTCCATGAAACCAGCGCAGTTTTCATGGGGTTGGCTTTTGCAATTCCTGCTCCGGCAAAACTGGCAAGACTGACAGGCGGCGTTACATTGGCATCCTGGGAATACCAGAACACGATCATATGGGCGACCATGATGGGAACCCCCATATCCAGCAGGGCAGGGCCTGCCAATGTGGCCAGAACAATATAACTGGCAGTGACGGGAAGTCCCATGCCAAGCACCAGCGAAGCAGCGCCGATCAGGAGAATGGCAAGAACTTTTATGCCGTAACTTAAGTCAAGAACAAGGCTTGAGAACTTCAAACCCATGCCGGTAAGGCTTACCATGCCCACAATGATTCCTGCGGCAGCGCAGGCCACAGAGACCATGACGGCATTTTTCGCTCCATTTTCAAGGGCTTTAACAATGGATTTGACCTGGGTCGTGCTAAACTGGATCAGGCTTGGTTTATTATAACCGTTTAAAATCCAGCGGATAGAATTTGCCATGAGACTGATGGCAAGCGTGCTGATGACTGCAATAAATCCGGCCATCATGGGGGAATAATTTGACATAAGGACATAGATCAATATCAGGACCGGAATAATAAAATGCAATCCTTCTTTAAGCACCTTGATAATTTTTGGCAGGTTTTCTTTTGCTTCGCCCTTTAAACCGTATTTCTTGGCTTCATAATGAACAAATATCAATACGGTAAGATAATACATGATGGCCGGTACCATGGCTACTTTGATGATGGTCAGATAGCTTGTGTTGGTAAACTCGGCCATTAAAAAGGCTCCTGCCCCCATGATGGGCGGCATCAGCTGCCCCCCGGTTGAGGCAGCAGCCTCAATAGCACCGGCCACATGGGCACGATACCCTACTTTTTTCATCATGGGTATGGTAAAAGAGCCGGTGGCAGCGACATTACCGACGGCAGAGCCGGAGACCGACCCCATAAATCCTGAAGCAACGACTGCTGCCTTGGCAGGACCTCCTGAGAAACGACCGGTAATGGCATAGGC
>QMMT01000366.1 GCA_003647385.1 Deltaproteobacteria bacterium | reverse complement strand
CTCTATCTTCAGGGCATGCCCGAAATTGCAGTACTGGTATTGCTGACAATTTTGATTTTGCCACTGTTTCAGATATTGGGATTGATTTATATATATCTTCCCATGAAACTGGGTTATATTCCGTGGAAAACTGCCCAGGTTTTTCGAGCCATCCATCATCTACAGCCCTGGGGAATGATGGAGGTGTATATGCTTGGCATCCTGATTTCCATGATCAAACTGGCTAAAATGGCCACGATCATACCCGGAATTGCCTCGGGTGCCTTTATGGTATTGATCTGCGTTTTAACCGCAACCCTTTCGGGTCTGAACCCGGAAGATATCTGGAAACGACTCCCCTCCAGAAAAGACAGATCCAGGGTAACCTCTAAAAAAGGCACCACTCTTGTAGGGTGCCAGTACTGTTCACTATTATGCAGCCAGCCGATTTCAGGCAACCATTATATCTGTCCCCGCTGCCAGGCACCCCTGCACATTCGTAAAGCCAACAGTATCCACCGGACCTGGGCCCTGGTTATAGCAGCAGGGATTTTATACTTCCCCGCCAACATATTTCCGGTTACTTTGACCAGCACGCTGGGTCATGAACAGGCAGACACGATCCTAAGCGGCGTAATTTATTTTCTTTTCTCCGGCTCATGGCATATTGCATTGATAATTTTTGCTGCCAGCATAATTATACCGCTAATGAAGTTAACTATATTGGTCTATCTTTTAATATCAGTCCATAAAAAATCCACCTGGAAACCGGAAGACCGTACCCGCCTGTATCGAATCACCGAAGCTGTTGGAAGGTGGTCCATGGTTGATGTATATGTTGTGACCATATTGGTATCTCTTGTCCAGTTAGGTCCTTTGGGCAATATCGTTGCCGGACCGGGGGTAATTTATTTTTCTGGTGTTGTAGTGATAACCATGTTGGCTGCACAAAGTTTTGATCCCCGTTTGATCTGGGATGCAATGGAGGAATCCAATGAATACAACTGAAGAACAAAGGGCGAAATCGACCGCACTGCCCCATGCCATAATTCAAAAGAAAAAAGGTGTCTCCATTGTCTGGGTTATCCCGCTTGTGGCCATTATTATTGCTGCAGGACTTGTGTATAAAGCACTGATTGAAAAAGGTCCTGCCATCACAATCACCTTTAAATCAGCGGAAGGTATTGAAGCCGGCAAAACTAAAATTAAATATAAAAATGTTACAATTGGTGAGGTTAAAACCGTAAAGGTTAATCCGGGCTTAAAAAATATTATCGTTACCGCGCAATTGGTCAAGGAGGCGGGAAAGTATCTAACTGAAAAAACTCGCTTCTGGGTGGTGCGTGCCAGGTTATCCGGTGGCAGTGTCAGCGGTCTTGGAACATTGTTTTCCGGCAGCTATATTGCAATAGACCCAAGTTTGGAAGGTGAGGCAAAACAAGATTTTCAGGGGTTGGAGATACCCCCTGTGGTTACGTCAGATCTACCGGGACGTCATTTCCAGCTAAAGGCCCCCCGGCTGGGATCACTTGAATATGGCTCTCCTGTATATTTTAAAGGCGTTAAGGTGGGCCAGGTGGTGGGATATCAATTTTCAAACCAGAAGAAAGATCTGGATATTAAAATTTTCATTGATGCACCATATGATCGTAATGTTTTTGATACCACGCGCTTCTGGTTTGCAAGCGGGCTGGACATGGTTCTTGATGCAAGAGGTGTGCGAATCGATACCCAGTCGTTTGTTTCTATGATGATTGGCGGTCTGGCGTTTGCGAATCCAGATCAAAAAATACAAGGCCCGCTTGCTCAAGAAGGATACGTTTTTCCTCTCTATAATTCCTCTGAAGATGCCATGGCCATGAAATACGCTCACAAAGAGTACTATCTTTTAAAATTTGATAATTCTGTGCGCGGTCTTTCAATTGGCGCACCTGTAGAGTTCAGAGGATTTCCCATCGGCCAGGTTGTGGATATTGGGCTCGAACCTGCCTGGGAGTATGATCGAATGATGATTCGCGTCAAGATTGAGGTTGAACTGGAGCGTTTCAGACAATTGACAAAAAGTAATGAAGCGCCCATAAATACGCTTGAACTGATGGTGAGTAAAGGCATGCGTGCTCAACTGAAGATCGGGAGCCTCATCACAGGCAGCATGTATGTGGCACTGGACTTTTTTAAAACAGCCAGCCCCGCTTCCATAGTGAGGCATGATGGCATCATCGAGATTCCAACAATCCCTGGATCACTTGATGAATTGACCGGCAGTCTGACAGCCCTTTTAGATAAACTTTCAAAAGTTCCATTAGAAGAAATTGGATCGGCCGCATTAGATACCATTCACAACCTCGACGAAACCAGCAGGAGTTTTAAAAAAGCAGGGGATGGTATTACCGAGCTTGTCTCTTCCAACGCCTTGAAAAAGGCTGTCAATTCCCTCAACCTGAGTCTGGAGCAAATACAGCGCCTGACATTTGAGCTGGAACAAACCCTGCCGTCTGCTGTAGACTCGGTATCAGAAAAAACCATTGCTACGCTTGGCCGAATCGAAAAACTCACTGCTTCAGATTCAGCCGTTATTTTAGAGTTGAATCGGACATTAAAAGAATTTTCCAGGGCTGCTCAAACCATACGCAGACTGGCTGACTACCTGGAACGGCATCCTGAATCGATCATTCAAGGGAAAGGAAGGAAATAATAATGATCAGGAAATATTTATATTTAAGTATCATCATTTTCTTGTCAGGCACTATGTGCGGATGCATTGGCGGGACCTCACAAAAATCAGTTTACTATGTCTTCAGTGCTTCCCGGAATCTTTCAACGGTGCAATCTCTTATTGGTGATCGTGGTCTTGGTGTGGGACCCATTAAGATACCGGCCTTTTTAAACCGCCCCCAGATTGTCACGCGGCAGGGACAAAATTTATTGAGTATCAACGAATTTCACCGCTGGGGAGATTCTTTGGAAGCGCAGATAACAGGTGTTCTGGTTGAAAACCTCTCAACCCTGCTGAATACGCCAAACATAAGCATCTATCCCTGGGAAAGGCCCTTTTTACCAGAATATCAGCTTTATATTGATTTTAGACGGTTTGATGGGAAAACAGCCGAATCTGTTACATTAGATGCTGTCTGGTGGATCGTTGATACAAATAATGACAAACGACTGTTAACAAGACGATCATCATTGGTTGAGTCCACTCATGGCGACGGATATAAGGCCTACGTGATTGCCCTGAATACAGTGTTGGAAAAATTTTGCCAGAAAATCACGGATGGTGTTATTGACGTATTGCCTTAATGCGGTTTGAAAATTATTTTTCCTGTGTAAATCCTGCGGCCTTCATCCCCACCAACCGGGCGATCAGAACAGTTAAATAGATTTGACCGACCAAAGCTTCCAGAACACACAGTGACCGAGCCTGGGAAGATACTGGGGAAATATCGCCATACCCGAGAGTTGTAAGGGTTACAAAACTAAAATATTTAAATACGGATGGATCTTTTAAGATTATTTCATGGGGGATGGAAAACGATCCGGGGTATATCAGTTCCACAAGCATATACACATTGGCTCCGAACAGCCCGATAAACAGGTAGGCAATCAGAGCGGCAGCGATAATATTTCGGGTCACAAGCTGGGTGTCAAAAATATAATAGATAATAATAAAAACCATATAGG
>QMMT01000365.1 GCA_003647385.1 Deltaproteobacteria bacterium | reverse complement strand
TCATTGATGAAAGTAGTTTTTGGGAAATTTTGTTTATAAGTTGCTGCAGCTTCAGGGTCATTATCTAATGCACAAATAATCTCAAAGCCAGCATCTTTGAATCCCTTACTGGTTCCTCCGCAGCCTGAAAAAAAATCAAATACTTTTATCAAAATTGTTTCTGAGCCTTATTTGATGATTACGCAACTATAGCACGTATTGTTTTTATATCCGAATAATAAAAAACGTCAACTATATTATAATTAAAGACATACAGCAATCGACTCTTTTTTGAAATATTTTTTCATAAAATGTGCTGGTTTTTGAAGAATTTGAGAAAACCCTATTGCGCAAAGCAAAAAAAATGAGCGGGATCTGCGGGGTCTGGCGGGGTAACTCGCGACAAAACTAAACTCGCTACATAACTGGCTAAAGCCAGGATTAAAAAAATCATCAAAATTCCGGATGTATAGACTTAGGTCACAGTATGAAATCTTTATGATACCAAAGCAAACCTAAACATTTTTTCAGACATAATTTCAGGAAAGATCATGCAAGTAAGCTTGGCTGTCAGGGTTGTGGCCCGGACATCTGGGAAACCAGGATCCATTCAAAAAAAGTTCTGGCCGAGACGGGGAAACCAATCTCTTTTACCACGCCCTACACCCCGTTAAAAAGATTGTATTATTTCAAAGAGGTGGAAGAGGAAGTGATCATTCCCTTTAGCAAACGAATCATCTTCTGCCCAAGAAAAAATTAACCTTTTCAGACCCGCTTCAGCTGCTTGCCCGAAAGATACAATTTACTGACCCAGTATCGCTCAAATCGGTGAGCTATGAATCTGAACGTCAGCTGGTGGAGGTGTAGCAGGGTTCTTGCAACATAGACCAGTTTGATTAATTCAGCCCCATTCCAATTACAAGGCCAACAGCAATGCCAAGGCCGATAAATATTGACCCTACAACAATTCCAACGGCAATGTTGTTGTCTGACAACTGTTTTGATGTATCAAAGGGTGTAAGTTTATCAAATAGCTTAAACCCCAAAAGCATAAATACAAGTGTAAGGATCACACCGAAAATTGCATATAAAAAATTTGCCATTATGATTCCGGCTTCCATTATTTTAACACTCCTTTTACCTTATTTATTTTATCCACATATCCAATTGTTTCTTTACTGTGTTTGCCAGTTACATTAATTAGATTCTTTTTAATGGATGACCATATATTTGGATCCATACCTTTGCTTTTAGCAATCTTTTGGGTTTTAAGAATATTGCCTTTCCCTGCATTATATGAACCAAACATAAATGCAAGCCTGTCCTTGAAAGGCCTTTTTGCCTTCCATAGCTTCCAGATACTCCGATCATAATAAATGCCTGCTGCAATATTCCATTTTGGCTGTAAAGTACTCCCTTTTATTGAAGGGTATTTATACTTAATCTCTTCAAATGTTTTTGGCATTATCTGCATAATGCCTTTTGCACCTACATGAGATTTTGCATCAGAATTCAGATTGGATTCTGCAATGGCTTGGGATTTAAAGTATCTCCAGTCAAATCCTGGTCCAAAACAGTGTTTACTATATTTTTTAAAATACGAATCATATTTGGTGACTCTATTGTAACGTTCATACCCAAATGAAGATATTGGGCAAGATAAAAGTAATATCAAAAATATTAGTATATATTTTAAAAAATGCTGCATCAAAAAAGATTACCACATAAATAGCAGCATGAACAGCTATGTAAATTTGAGCACAAAAAAAGTGTAAAACTACAACTTAGGGATTAAAAATAAGCTGATTCCTTGACAAAAATAAAGTTCATGACTTATAAGTTCCATTTATTTGCCTGAGAGTATAGGTATCGATTGGGGACAAAAACCGTGGAAGACGAGATTCAATATCAAAGTAAGACACAGAAGAAAAAAGAGGCTGAAGAACTGCAGAGGTTAGGGTTGAAGCTCAACAACCTGTCTGTCCAACAACTGGAGAACATTGAGATTCCGAAAAATTTGAAGACTGCCCTTATAGAGGGCAAGTCAATTACATCTAATATTGCAGGTAGGAGGCATCGGCAGTTTATTGGGGCTTTGATGCGGGATGTGGACCCAGAATCCATCAGCTTGGCATTACTGCAATCTGAAGATAAAAATCTTGTTGAATCCGAAGCTGCGAAAGAGTGCCGGGTGTGGATAGACAAGCTGTTAACAGGTGGCCCTGCTAAGATGGAGGCCCTGCTGTATGAATTTCCTGGCCTTGAGCGCCAGAGGCTGAGGCAGTTAGTTAGAAATATTAAAAAAGAAAAACCAGGGACCAAATCTTTCAAATTCAGAGAAATCCTTGAAAAGCTCATTATGGCGGAAATAAACTCAAAATGAGGTATTCATAAAAAACAATACTCAAGAATAATTATCATTATCTGGAAAATATTCATCAACTATAGCTTGAAAAACTTCGAGTTTTGGTTTCTTTGTAAAATGGAAAAGATGCGATTTATATGAAATATTTTTCTAATTGATTTCATTGTTGGATCAATTCAACCATCTTTGCAACCCACTCTTCCTTAGCTTTCTGCAAGGTCGGCAACGGATGATAATATTTATTACTATTTTTGGACAGGCCAGTGATAGGCTGATCACCAATTTTACCAAGGCATCTTTTAATAAGCGGATCTAATTTATCACTAACACCCCATGCACAGACAATGGGAGCAGATTTCTTTCTTGTTAATTTCAAATTGAGTTCATTGTCGCGATCATCATCGAAGATGGAATGGGCTGTAAATTCGGTTCGATCTTCAATATTCCGGAATCGCTGTTTAAAATTTCCGCTTTTGGGATCTCTCATGTCTGAAATATTTAGAACTCGGACATGGTTCCAGCTGCAATAGTGCATGAGCCGCATGACTTGATACTGCGTGATGTCCGGCTTGGTCGGCACCAATGATACTTCAAGCTGGTTCATATTGGGTCTTTGGGCATTGGTTAAATCCACTTAAGGTTTCTTATTATTATAATACCAGACTTTAAAGAAGAAAAGAAATATTCCGGTTAGGTATCATGCAAGTTAATCTTGACTTTATTTTGATTCAAAAGAAGCTATGATAATGGAACTTTTTGATGTTATTATGGATCACTATATTAATAATGATCACTTTGAAGAATTTGGGGATTATTTTTTTGAAAAGGCCTGTGAACTTTTTAAATTGAACCTTGATGAATAGACAAAAAATTTAAACGTACAAAGGAGGATACCATGAACATCGAAATCAAAGCCCACTTTATGGAAGCATGGGAAAAATACTTCCCTGATACTGAACTACCCATTGCCTGCTTTTACTCAAATGAACTCAATAACGTTGAATTTCCAAATGCACCAAAGCCTAATGCCAAAGGATTTACATGTATTTTCAGTCAGATAGCTCCGGTAAGGAAGGGACGTGCCCGTGCCTTTAATATAGAAAATTTAGGCTGTTTTGGGAGTTTTCTGCCCTTTGGTTTTACCACTGAAATCACCGAGGATGTTAGAAACTATGTCTGCAATGTGGAACGGGTTAAAAAAAGCTATGAGCATTTTAACAGCATGTATGAACATCGTCCACCTAAACAGGCTGCAGGAAAATATCTTGTATTTAAGCGTTGGGATACACTTGAAGAACAGGATAATCCACAGGTGATTTTTTT
>QMMT01000364.1 GCA_003647385.1 Deltaproteobacteria bacterium | reverse complement strand
GATATGGGCTTTTTCAGATATCTGCTGGTAGAGTTCCTGGTCCTGATCTTCAAGTTTTTTAATTTCATCTTTTAATAAATTGGATTTACTGACAGATACTTCCAAAGCGTCACCCACCTGTTTTTTTAGCGTCTCAATATGGTCGTCTACACCCACTTTGAGTTTGACAGGTTTTGATGAAGATGTGCCGATTTTATTTGCTTCAATACCCATCTTTGCCGTGATCCTGGAGGAAATAATATGGCCGGTGGGATTCTGGCAGCTTCCACTTAATAATATGTTTGAATCAATAATTTCTTTTGATATCGTAAGATTTTCAAACCCCATGATATTCGAGTGATTGATAAATTTTGCATAAATATTTCCATGGGTGGAAATAGATGAATCTGTAATTCCTGCAGAGACATTCAACTCGCCTGTCAGATCAATGGTACCCCCTTCAATCTCCTGGGCGGTCAGGTTTATTCCCTTTACTGAAAATCCTTCTTTAACCATACCTTTAACTATGATATTGCCTTTAAAATCAATATTGCCGGTTTCAAAGTCAACATTCCCGGGGATCACAAGTTCCGGGCTTACCGAAATATTGCCTAACGCATCATGGTGTGGCTGGCCGTCAATCGCGGCATAAATGCTGAGCCCGTCTTCCGACACTTCAGTTCCAGGGCCGTTTGCGAAAACAGGATCAATAACGTCATCAACCGGGATAGGAATTCCGGAAACACTGATACCTGCTTTGCCTTCCTGCGCTGGTGTTTTGACCGCTAAGAGATCTTTTTCGCTGGCATAGGGGATATCTCCCCTTTCCCTGAAATCAATACTTCCGTCTTCAGTGATTTTTCCGGGATTTGTAAACGGTGTTTTAAAATGAAATTTAACTTTTCCGTCACGCCCGGATATTTTTTCTTCTCCAGTGGCGATAACAATTTGATCAACACATGATTCTGATATCCAGGTTTCAATCGACTCATCCTCAAGTAAACCATAAGAAATCTGTTTTTGCATGAGCAGGTCGAGCAGATCAGAAAGACTGGGCAGTGGCTGGTTGCTGTCAAAGTCTTTTATCTTTTTAATCGTTGCTGTTGTCTGGCTTTCAGAAATTGAAATTTCAAAATGATCTTCAAGAGTACTGTCTGGCATAGCAGTATCGGTATTATCAATCTCAGGCGGCGTATTTGAATTTTGAGTCTTTTTATTTTTCGTTTGGATGAAAGCTGATCTCAGTATTTTCTCTATGAGGCCCGAATATGCTGATTCCTTTTCCTGATCTTCATTTATCTGGTCTCCATTCTTTCGGCCGTCATCTTCTGGGTTGTCTGATTCTTTTGTGTTCAATATTTTTTTTAAATCAGGCTTTATTGAATCTGCATTGTTTTTTGCCGTGACCTGGTCAAACAAGCCGCGGATGTTTTTGTAAATAGAAATAAATTCGTTTTTAAACGCATCAGGTGTCGATGCAGTCTCTTTGTGCTCCATCAGACTTGAAAGAGAAATGTTTGTATTTAAATCATTCTTATTTTCAACATGTCTCTTTTTTGATTTCAACTTCACCTTTTGTGTTTTTTTTTCATCTATAAGGTGTTTGCAGGAAGCATCTTTTTTTTTGAGTTTTTGTGCAATTTTAAACATCTGCTTATTTTGATGCACGATTACTCTTTTCAGCCGTTGCCTTTTTAATGCGTGTTTAAATTTTTTAAAACAGTGCTGTGCCTGATAAATCAAGTCTTCATCAGTAAACGGGGAGGTAATACAACTATTGATTTTTGCTTTATTGATGGCGCTGATAAGGGTGTCGGGTTTGTCAGCAGGTATCATCAGCATTCTTTGTGTTAGCGGTGAAAGGGTTTTTACTTTTTGTAAAATATCGTCACCTTCCATTTCAGGCAATTTAAAATTGCTGATAAACAGGGTGAAAAGTATTTTTTTTGACTGGGCAAGCGTATTGAGTGCATCTTTGGAGACCTGCTTGCAGGTGACGTCCCATCCTGCTTTGGAAAGAATAGATGCGGCATGTTCCCGAACAGCATCATTGCTTTCAAGTATAATGACTTTTGGTTTTTTTTTGTGTGTCATGTAATCTCACCTTCCATCTCCGGCATCTCAAAACCACTGCGCTTTGCCAACTCAATAAACTGATCATAAAGCGTTTTGATCGTATCTGAAAAAAGAGCTGTAGCTTTTTCAGCGTCAAACCCATGATCATTTTTCAGGCTGTTTTCAATTTGTTCCAGAATTGCATCAGGATTGATGGATTGCTGAGAAGAAAGCGTCTGGATTTCTTTTCCAATTTCTTCAATGCTGCTGTCAAGTTCAAGGATTTTCTTGTCATGACTTTTTGTGATCTCCATTAGCTCACAATTGAGATCGTATAATTTTGTGTTTTGTTTCTTGGCAAGATTTAATAGTTTTTCATTGTCCAGAAAGAATTCATAAAGCAGAATGCCTGATTCAATTGATTTGGCAAGATTGTCAGGCTCTATCGGCTTTACGATATACCGTTGAATAGACCCTTTATTGACAGCATTAATAATGGTTTCCACTTCGAAACTGGCTGCCATTAAAAATTGGACGGTATCTGGAGCGAGTTCTTTTGTATGTTCAAAAACCTGGCTTCCTTTCATTCCTTTGAGCTGTTGATCAGCGATAATGATAGAAAAGGGTTTCTTTGTTTCCTTTATTTTTTTTAAGGCCCGTTCACCAGTGTTCGCAAAAACAACCTCAATCTTTTGGGTTTGAAGAAGATGCACAACGGTTTTAGAGACCTGCTCATCACCATCAATAACAAGTATTTTATGTTGATATTCAGATTCCATTTCCTGGCCTTTAAATTAGTATTATTTAATCTTAACGTCTATTTTTACCAAAATCAATACCAAAACATAGGCCTAAGCCAAAACCCTCAAGGTGATCCAGGGTGGTTTTAAAAAAAATCCAGATGTACCGGAGCATATTCAAATAGTCATCTTTATGAAATGGCACTATTGTTGCTTTATTTAAATTAAAGGTTGAAAACAGCTATAAGAAAACCCGGGGAAGTATGAGTGTGACATCCCAACAATTAAAGGATTAGAAAAAATGTTTTATCTTATGATTTCATTTGTTGTTATAATTTCGATACTACCGTTAATTATAAGCTCAAGCCTGCTTGCAAAGCTGATACATAATGGGTGGGATTTATGGCTAAAAATTGAAATTTTCGATATGGACGACATTTACAGCGCAGACTAAGACTGAAATTTACTGATAGTTATTTTGACGGTGACCGTCAATAAAACAAGATCAAATTAAGTTTATCGGTATAATTAGTTTCCTCCAGTGTAGCGTCAGTTTTTTTTAATCAACCGCCGGCAAGAAAAGTTATGATTTGGATTTCATCACCATCCTTTAACGGTTTTTGAAGCTCACCGGGGTATGCACTCTCTTTATTCAGATAGATTTCAATATAATGGAGCAAGTTTCCTTTTTTATCGAATATTTCATTTTTAAGGCCCGGATACAGGGCAACAAGATTGTTTAATGCTTCGTGAACATTCGTCCCTTCAACTGCTATTGTTTTTTGTCCATCGGTGTGCTGGCGATGGGTGACATGTAATTGTATTTTGATGCTCATCTTTAATATAACCCCTGTCATAAAAATATTATTCTATTTTTTTAAATAGAATATTCTGG
>QMMT01000363.1 GCA_003647385.1 Deltaproteobacteria bacterium | reverse complement strand
TTCATGGCTGGCAGATGCATATCTTCCCATGAGTTCCATGGCCTTGAAATATTCAATCCCTTCCTCTTTTTTCATGTCCAGCCAGGCAAGATTGTTTAAGGGTTTGCCAAGTTCAGGATGAAGCCTTTTTGCAAGCTTTGAGTAATGGCTTGCTATCCTGGCACCGGCACCCCGGCTGCCCGAGTGGGTGAGAAGTGCCAGGTATTCACCTGCCTTTAAGCCGATATCATCCCGGGCCAGGCTAAGTTTCCCAAACTCTGCAAAATGATTTCCTGAACCACTGGTGCCCAATTGTTTATGGGCTTTATCTTTTAATGATTTAACCACAGGGCAAAACGACCAGTCTTCATCCATGACACGATGTTGCCGTGGGCGAGAAAATTCTTCTCCCACGCCGAAGTTTGTCTGGGTCTCAAGGGCCTGCCTGAGGAGCTGTTTATGGTCTTCATACCCCGTAAAAGGTATGGGCAGTACGGATAATTTCATCCGACAGGCAATATCAACCCCCACGGCATAAGGGATGACAGCGTCCTTAACCGCCAGCACACCACCGATGGGAAGCCCGTATCCCAGATGAGCATCCGGCATTAAAGCCCCTTTGACAGAAACAGAAAGACTTACAGCATCTTCCATTTGTGATACTGCCGCAGGATCGAGGTCTTTTCCCCAAATGGTAAATTTTACCTTTTTTGTCATACGTTCGGTACTTTTTTAAATTTAAGAAAGGCTTCCTGAATCTGACAGCTCCAGCAGCCCTTCAAGGTCTTTAATAAAAATGGTTTTGGTCTGTACCTTAATATAAGAAGAAGCCATCATTTTTTTAAATATTCTGGAGACGGTTTCAGGAGTGGTGCCGATCAGGTTGGACAATTGTGCCTTTGAGATGGGAAGAATGACCTGTTTGTCATTTTTCTGTTCTTTGGAAAGTGTGAGAATATAGGCGGCAAGCCTGGCAGGTACTTCTTTTAAGCTTAAGTTTTCGATCTGCATGGTAAAGTCTCGAAGCCGTTTGGAAAGATCTGCCAAAAGAAGCATTCCAAGGCCTGGCGTTGTAGTAATCAAATTTACGAATTTATCTCTGGGAAGGAAAATTATTACAGATTTTTCAAGTGCCATGGACGAGGCAGGAAAGTTTTTTCCTTCAAAAACCGGAACCTCTCCAAAGGTGTGACCGGGACCGTAAATATGCAGGATTTGCTCTTTGCCTTCAAAGGAAAGTTTGAAGACTTTAATCTTGCCCTTTTCAACCATATATAATCCATCTCCCTTGTCCCCGTCATGGAAGATGATTTCTCCTTTATCAAACTTGAGAGTTGTGGCAATGGATGATAATTTTTCCAGGTGTTCATCAGAAAGGCCTGAAAAAAGAGGGATTGTTTTTAGCTTTTTGATAATGTATAATTCTCCAGTTAACCTAATAATATTTAAAATAACTTCAAAATCAAAAAAAAATAAGAAATTAAGATTACTTGATCCAGGTCAAGGATTTACATCCTTTTTTATAATAAGTTCATGCCAGGATGTAAAGATTAATTGTTCGTTAACCATAATATTAAGGAGAAGGTAACATGTTTTGTTTTCAATGTCAGGAAACAGCAAAAAATCAGGGATGCACCATTAAGGGTGTTTGCGGAAAAGAAAATGGCACAGCCAATCTTCAGGATCTGTTGATTTTTAACTTAAAAGGAATCGGTGTTATTGCAAGTGCTGCAAAGGCAAAGGGCGCAGCAACCCCCAAAGAAGCGGCGCTTTTTGTTGCCCAGGCTTTATTTACCACTATCACAAATGCAAATTTTGATGATGAAAAATTAGATGGGTGGGTTTTGCAGGCTCAGAAAGTTAAAAAAGAGCTGTTTGAGAGTGTTAAGGATAAATTAGGGTCTGATCTTCATGAAAGTGCCACCTGGTATTCAGATGATGTGGCTTCTTTTGGTGCCAAGGCTGAAGCCGTAGGCGTCCTTGCCACGGAAAATGAGGATGTCAGATCTCTTCGTGAACTGCTTATCATCGGGTTAAAGGGAATTGCTGCTTATGCTGATCATGCATCTGTCTTAGGTGTTGAAAAAGATGAAATTTATGATTTCATGTTTGAAGCCCTTGCCTCCACCACCCAGGATCTCTCTGTAGATGAAATGGTGGGGTTGGTACTTAAGGCAGGAGAAGTTGCCGTTACTACCATGGCAGCTCTTGATGAAGCCAACACAACCGCCTATGGCCATCCGGAAATAACCGAAGTGAATCTCGGTGTGGGATCTAACCCTGGAATACTGATCTCCGGACATGATCTTAAAGATATGGAAGAACTCTTACAGCAGACAGACGGAACCGGCGTGGATGTATATACCCATGGTGAAATGCTTCCTGCCAATTCTTATCCTGCTTTTAAAAAGTTTGCCCATCTTAAAGGCAATTACGGTGGTTCCTGGTGGCACCAGAATGAGGATTTTGAATCCTTTAACGGTCCTGTTCTCATGACCACCAACTGCATTGTCCCCATGAAAAAGAAAAACACTTACAAGGACAAGGTCTTTACCACTGGTGTGGTTGGCTATCCAGGTACGAAACATATTGCAGACAGGGTGAATGGCGGAGCCAAGGATTTTTCTAAAATTATTGAACTGGCCAAAACCTGCAGCGCACCTGTAGAAATTGAAACAGGAAAGATTGTCGCCGGTTTTGCCCACAACCAGGTATTGGCTCTGGCTGATAAGGTGGTTGATGCTGTAAAATCAGGCGCTATCAAACGCTTTGTTGTCATGGCCGGCTGTGACGGCCGTCAAAAAGGAAGAAATTATTTTACCGAAGTCGCTGAAAAACTGCCTAAGGATGCTGTAATTCTGACTGCCGGTTGTGCAAAATACAGATACAATAAATTGGATCTGGGTGATATCGGTGGAATCCCAAGGGTGCTTGATGCAGGACAGTGCAACGATTGCTATTCTCTTGTCGTCATTGCTCTTAAGCTCCAGGAAGCGTTTGGTCTTGATCATATTAATGATCTGCCGATTTCTTTCGATATTGGATGGTATGAACAAAAGGCTGTTGCCGTTCTTCTGGCGCTGCTTCATCTGGGCGTAAAGGGTATCCGTCTTGGGCCCACACTGCCGGCCTTTGTTTCCCCGACAGTACTGAATGTTCTGGTTGAAAATTTTGATATTAAACCGATTACAGATGCTGATGCTGATGTAGAAGCTATTATGCAGGGTAAGTAATAAGTAAATAAAAAAACGTATAGTCGGTGTATGGAAAAATCATGCACCGGCTATAAACCCAAAGGGTTGCAAGGAGGATTAAAATGAAATGTCCGGGGCAAGATACCCAATACTGGAATAAAGATGCCATTTTTGAAACCGAATGCCCGGAATGCGGTCATCTCATGGAGTTTTTCAAAGATGATGCCACCCGAAGATGCGGTAACTGCAAAAAAAAGATTGTTAATCCAAAGATGGATTTTGGCTGCGCCTCCTATTGTAAATTTGCCGAGCAATGTCTTGGCACGCTGCCCGAAGAGTTTGTTGCAAAAAGAGATGATCTTTTAAAAGATCGGGTAGCTGTAGAAACAAAAAGATATCTTGGAACAGATTTTAAACGTATCGGGCATGTAGCAAAGGTGGCTAATTTTGCAGAAAAAATTGGTAAAAAAGAAAAGGCAAATCTTGCCGTGGTTCTTTGCG
>QMMT01000362.1 GCA_003647385.1 Deltaproteobacteria bacterium | reverse complement strand
GGAAGACGAAAGAAAAAGGACAGTACAGGCATTATCGTAAAAGGATTGAATGATATTCTAGTGCGGTTTTCAAAATGTTGCAATCCACTTCCCGGAGACCCTATAATCGGTTACATTACCCAGGGCCAGGGGGTGACCATTCATCGAAAAGGGTGCTTAAATGTATTGAAAATGAGTAATGAGCGCCAGATTGAAGTTCAATGGGGTGAAGATTCTACAGAATCCTATCCTGCCAGTATCAAGGTTAGAACGGATGACAGATTCGGACTCCTGGCAGATATTGCCTCGGTTATCAGTAAATACAAATCTAATATTTTAAGTGCAAAAACTGAAACCCGGGAAACAGGGGTTGGCCTGTTCTATTTTACCCTTCTGGTGGAAAGTTCTGCGCAACTTCGAAAGATTATGAAGGATATCAGAAAAGTGAAGAAAGTAATTGATGTCAAACGGATCATCAGAAACAATTAAATCATCATATAAAAAAAGGTTCGGGTATTGCTTGATTTGAAATACCCGAACCCAAAATGATAGTCGTCTTTAAATTATGATGCTTTTGTTACTTTTCCTGCTTTAATACAGCTTGTACAGACATCTATTCTTCTAACACAACCTTGTTTAACAACGGCACGAACTCTTTGAAGGTTAGGATTAAATCTTCTCTTATTCAGGTTGTGGGCATGACTTACATTATTGCCAACCAATGGTTTTTTTCCACAAATCGCACATTCTTTTGACATTTTTATACTCCTAAAACAAATCTTTTAAACAAAAAAATAACCTGGAATTAATACATTAAAAATTATTAAAAGTAAAGAAAATTTTTAAATTTTGTTTGCCAGTTCTCTGCATCGGGGAATTTTATTCAATGCTTCTTTACTTTCTTTTGAGTCTGGATAGTGCTCCACAAGATATTCATATCTTTTTAATGCAGCCATATATTGTTTTGTTTTGTAGTAAAAATTGGCCACATAAAGTTCATGCCCTGAAAGGTTATCCCTGCAAATTTTAATATTTTCCGTTACTTTTTGGGCATATTCACTTTCGGGGTATTGGTCGAGAAGGCGGTTAAACTGCGCAAGGCTGTTTTTAGCAGGCGTATGATCCCTGTCTATTGTGTCTATCTGGTTAAACCAGCAAAGCCCCATCTGGTAAATAACATACGGAACGGCTTCATTTTTTGGGTGCATCTTTTCAAATTCTTCATAGGCCATAACTGCTTCATCATACGCTTCAAGATGATAATGTGCATCCGCAATTTTAAGCTCTGCCAAAATGGCATATTTACTGAATGGGTACCAGTCTTTTAAGTCTGTATAGGCTTCTACCGCTTCCTTATAGTCACCAGAAATAAAAGCAGATGAACCTTCGGAAACCAGTTCATCAACCGTTTTTTCCATGTCGTATGAATTTTCGAACAAAGAGCACCCGCAAAGCAGCAAAATAATCAGAAAGAATAAAAATAGTTTTTTCATGATTTACAGGTTCTCAATAAAATGTTCCGCAGATACGGCAGCAATGGCAGCATCACCTACAGCAGTTGATATCTGCCTTAAGGGGGTGTCCCTTACATCACCGACAGCATAGACGCCTGGAACAGATGTCTGCATTTTTGCATCCGCTCGAATAAATCCAAAATCGTCTGTGTCAACGGCATCATTCAAAAAAGAGGTGTTGGGTAAAATACCGACCCAGATAAAACAGCCGTCTGCCTTTATGGCTTTCTCTTCATTGGTTTTTACATTTTTTACCTTGACACTCTCCACACCGAAAAAGCCTTCCACTCCGGTTGGAACACTGTCCCAGATAAATTCAATTTTGTCATTTGCAAAGGCACGTTCCTGTAGTATTTTTGTGGCTCTCAGTTCATCTCTCCGGTGAACCAGGTAGACTTTTTTTGCAAATTTTGTCAGGTAGATGGCCTCTTGGACTGCCGTGTCTCCCCCACCAATTGCAACCACTGTTTTTTCCTTGAAAAAAGGCGCATCACATGTGGCGCAAAAAGAAATGCCTTTTCCCATAAATTTATCTTCACCAATGCCGAGTTTGCTGGGTGAGGCTCCCGAGGCAATGATAAGCGCTTTTGCTGAAATACTCTTGTCTCTTAAAACAATTTGTTTTGATTCTTCGGAAAGATTAAGAGAGTGCACCTCCGCTGTTTCAATTTTCAGCCCAAGTTCTTCTGCCTGGACTTTCATTTTTTCAGCAAGATCAAATCCTGAGATACCCTCTGGAAAGCCAGGATAATTTTCTATCCAGTCGGTTACCAGAATTTGTCCGCCCGGTACTGCTTTTTCCAGAAGAAGAACATTCATTCTTGCCCTAGCAGCATAGATACCTGCTGTCAGCCCGGCAGGACCTGCACCAATAATGACAATGTCATAATCTGTCTTTGCCATGATAACCTCTCTTTACAGAACACCTTTGATAGTTTCTTCAAGCTTTTCTTTGGCAACCATTCCAGTGATTTGATCCGCTATTTCTCCGTTTTTGAAGAAAATCAGAGTGGGAATTGCCTGAACGCCATATTTGCTTGGGCTAATCGGATTTTCATCAACATTTACTTTTGCAAATGTCATCGAGTCGCCGTACTCTTTTTCAAGTGCTTCTACAGTAGGAGCAATAGCTTTGCAGGGACCACACCATGGCGCCCAGAAATCCACCATTACAGGCTTATCAGATTTAAGAACTTTATTCTCAAAGGAATCATCATCAAGCTCAATTATAGTTTGTGTCATAACAACCGTCCTAAATTTAAGTATATGGTTAAAAAATACCTTGTAAATATATGGTCTGTTTCATTCATTGTCAATTAATCAATATTACCAGTTTTCAGCAAGCAGTTCAAAATGAGCCTGGGGGTGTGCACATGCCGGACACATGCCGATCGCCTCTTCTCCTTCATGAACATATCCGCAGTTTCGGCATCTCCATTTTGTACTGCTTTGTTTTTTAAATACACTGCCTTTTTCTACATTAGCAGCCAGTTCAGTATATCTTTTTTCGTGCTGTCTTTCTGCAACGGCAATCATTTCAAAAACAAGTGCAACAGCATCAAAGCCTTCTTCTCGAGCGGTTGAGGCAAAATCCGGATACATTTTTGTCCATTCATATTCCTCTCCAGCCGCCGCTGCTTTCAAATTTTCAAGTGTTGATACGATCACGCCCGCAGGGAATGCCACTGTACTTTGAAGTTCATCAGCTTCGAGCAATTTCAAAAAGCGTTTGGCATGTTCCTTTTCCTGATTGGCAGTCTCTGTAAAAATATCAGAAATTTGAACAAAGCCTTCTTTTTTTGCTGCGCTGGCAAAATAGGTATACCGGTTTCTTGCCTGGGATTCACCGGCAAATGCGGTTAACAGGTTTTTTTCTGTCTGGGTTCCTTTTATGCTTGCCATAAGTTTTTCTCCTTGGTGATAAATGGTTTAAAAATTAGGTATTGTGCTTAATCCGTTAAAGCGTATGAAGTCAAATTGATAAACTGTCACATTCAGCAGTGTTTGTCAGAAATTATTATAATACTATAACCCCCTGTCCTTTTAAAGAGATTAAATTCTTTTTCATGGTAATTGTACTTTAGCCCGGCCGGGTGCAGGTTGCGATGAATCCGATTGCACTTCTTACAGGTTCTAAAACTCCGCTCCACTAACCGGCAAAAACTCGCTGTCGCTCAGACACTT
>QMMT01000361.1 GCA_003647385.1 Deltaproteobacteria bacterium | reverse complement strand
TTATATAACCTTTCCCCTTTCACATTGTATTATAGCTGCTTTCGGACTTGGAATATTTGAGGATAAAAAGATTGACGGTCAAAGGGTGAAACTATATGTTGAGATTGTTTTAATCTATGGTGAGACTTTGGGGAAAAGGAGCATTGAGAAAATTGGAAAGAAAATTTAAAGCAGGTGTCGTTCAATTTGATGTAAAAAATGGGCAAAATGAAGCTAATTTGGATACAGCACTTGGATATATAACTCAGCTGGCATTGCAGAATGTTTCTCTTGCGGTACTGCCTGAAATGTTTACCTGTTCTTTTGATAATGAAAATTTAAAAGAGCATTCAAAGGGTTCAGAAAAGATCATAGAAAGGCTTTCTTTTTTCGCCAAAGACAAACAGATAGCAATTGTGGGGACACTGCCCGAAATAGAAAAAGACCGAATATATAATACCATGGTGTTTATTGATGTGGATGGAAAAATAAAAGGAAAATATAAAAAACTCCATCTTTTCAGGCTGACAGGGGAACATTTATACTATTTTGCTGGAAATAAGATTGTAACGGTTGACTCAAACTTTGGCAGGATCGGACTGATGATCTGTTATGATTTAAGATTTCCTGAACTTGCCCGAGTACTGGCTTTAAAAGGTGTACAAATGATTGTGGTGTCGGCCCAGTGGCCGGAATCAAGAAAAGAGCATTGGAAAACGCTGATAAAGGCCAGGGCGATTGAAAATCAATTGTTTATGGTCTGTTCAGACCGGACAGGGATAGATGACGGCCTGCAGTTTCCCGGGACGTCCATGATTGTTGATCCAATGGGAAATACACTGGTAGAATCGGGAAGTGAAGATACATGTGCCTTTTCAGATATTGATCTTGCATTGGTGGAAAATGCCAGAACATTAATCCCCTGTGGTACGGACAGGAGGGATGATGTGTATGGATAAGACTGCCACTTTTACTGAAATCAGGACAATATCCAGGCAATACAGAACTGCAAAAAAGACGATTGTATTTACCAACGGGTGTTTTGATATTATTCATGCAGGTCATGTGAAATATTTAACCCATGCTGCAAGCCTTGGTGACATCCTGATACTGGGCTTAAATTCCGATCATTCGGTGAAACTCATTAAAGGGAAAAAACGTCCGGTGATTGGTCAAGACCACCGTTCTCTGGTTGTTGGTGCCCTGGCATGTATTGATCACGTGGTGTTGTTTGATGAACCCGACCCTTTGATTTTGATCGAAACTGTCTGTCCTGATGTGTTGGTTAAAGGGGCTGACTGGCCTGAAGATCAGATCGTTGGGGCTGATTTTGTCAAAAAAAATGGGGGGCGTATAGAAAGAGTGGATTTCGAATCAGATATTTCCACGACAAAAATTATTGAGCGGATAGGTGACCTTTATTATGGGAAACACTGAAATCAAAGTTTTAGAGTTTGAACTTTTTAAAAATCAACCCCAGATTGTCCACGGTGTATTTACAAGGGATGGCGGAACTATTACAGGTGCATTTGATTCTCTGAATATTGGTATAAATTCAGGTGATGAACTTCCGGCTATTGCAAATAATAGAAAGTTTATCAGTCGAAAAATGGGAATGAAACCCCTTATTTTTTTAAACCAGGTTCATGGGGCTGATATTAAGGTATTAAAAAAGGATGACAATGATTTGTCAGAAAATTTTCAGCCGGGTAAAGAGACCTACACGGCTGACGGGATTATCACTGATATAAAAGAGGTGTTTCTTGTCATTCAGGTGGCTGATTGTCAGTCGGTCATATTTTACGACCCTGAAAAAGAAGTGATTGCAAATATTCATTCCGGGTGGCGGGGGAGCATTAAAAACATTCTTGGGGAATGTGTCGACAAAATGGTTTTGGGGTTTGGCTGCAAGCCCGAAAATATTATTACCGGAATTTCACCTTCTCTGGGTCCCTGTTGTGCTGAATTTGTGAATTATAAGGATGAAATCCCCAAAAGTTTATGGCAATATAAAATTGAAGACAAAGACTATTTTAATTTCTGGGAAATGAGTAAAGATCAGCTTATCAATAAGGGGATCAAAGAAAAACACATTGAAAATATGGGAATTTGTACGAAATGTAATACAGATATTTTTTATTCTTTTCGGGGAGAAAAAACAACCGGCAGGTTTGCCTGTGTGATCTCCATAATTTAATGCTTTTTCGCGTTGACTTGAGATTCAGCATGTGTTATTTGCTTTCAAGATAAATTGATCCTTGAAGGCCAAATGTGAGATTGTTGACAGGCAAATGATGAAAAAGGAAACCGGCAAAAACATAAGGGAATTAGGGTATTTTGCCAGCCTTGGTATATCCGTGGCTCTCGCCATTTTTATCGGCCTTGGAATTGGACTTTGGCTGGATAAGAAGTTTGATACAGAACCTGTTTTGTTGCTTGTTGGATTGGCATTCGGTATTGCAGCCGGATTCAGCAATATTTACAGAGCAGGGCAAAAGGGAAAAAAGTATTAATGCAGGATCTGCAAAAGGTAGTTGATTTCATAACAACGTCTAACTGGTTGATCCTTCTGGTGGGAGGAATGATCGGCCTTGCGATGACCCCGGTTAAATTTGCCATGGGTATCATTTTAGGCGGTTTGATTGCGGCTATCAATTTTCACCTTTTG
The DNA here is from genome assembly GCA_003647385.1 of Deltaproteobacteria bacterium. Taxonomy (GTDB): domain Bacteria; phylum Desulfobacterota; class Desulfobacteria; order Desulfobacterales; family Desulfobacteraceae; genus Desulfobacula. The sequence continues at coordinate 1,034 of QMMT01000361.1, read as the reverse complement.
AGGCGAACATTAAAAAAGATGTTTCATCCTGACACTGTATCAGAAAGAGGACGGTCTATTATCGGCAATGTCCTGGTGAAATATTATATTCGATTTGCCATAAGCGGGGGATTAATTTTCCTGTTGATATCGAAACATATCGTTCATCCGGTAGGCCTTCTGGCAGGCCTTTCGGTAGTTGTTGCAAGTGTGTTTTTGGCTACAGCGCTTGAATTAAAAAAAATATTCTTCAAGGAGGCAGTATAAAGTGGAACATCCATATTTGTTTATGACATCATTGTTCGAAATGTTTGGAATGGGAGAATGGGCTGCAGCTCATCCGCATGTTACCTATATGTGGCTGGCAATGATTATTTTGATTATCCTGGGCTGGCTGGGTGGAAAAAGTATTTCCATGGTCCCCAATTCAATACAGAATGTATTTGAAGTAGTGATATCCGGTCTTGAAGAATTCATGGTATCCATCACCGGGGAAGAGGGCAGAAAATCTTTTCCTTTATTATTGACCATTTTTTTATTTGTCCTGTTGGGTAACCTGTTTGGATTGATTCCTGCTTTTTATCCGCCAACAGCACAGATCAACACAACAGTGGCACTGGCCATTATTGCGGTAAGCTGGAGTCATGTGATCGGCATCAAGATGCACGGGATTAAATATATCAAACACTTTTTAGGACCGGTACCCGCCTTGATGCCTTTGTTTCTAATTATAGAAATTATCGGTCATCTGGCCCGTGTATTGTCACTGACCTTGCGTCTTTTTGGAAATATGATGGGTCATGAGCTTGTGGTTGGAATACTGCTTATGCTGGCCGGTCCATTTTTAGTGCCCCTTCCGATCATGGCAATGGGTATATTGGTTTCTTTGATTCAGGCAATTGTATTCTTCTTGCTGCCCACCATGTATATTGCCGGGGCAATCGAAGAAGCACATTAATTTAGGCGTTTTACGGGAACTGGGAAGAAGCCCGTTATTTTATATTATTATATTTTAATTATATTAAGGAGTAAAACATGGAATTTCTAGTTGGTAG
>QMMT01000360.1 GCA_003647385.1 Deltaproteobacteria bacterium | reverse complement strand
CAGCCAAGGCATCCGTATTTTCTGGGTGAATAGGTTTTGGCATAGGCGGCTGCGTTGAGTTTGGATGCAGGTTCAAAACAGGTCCGACGAAAATTATCCGTGGGCATCATCCTGCGGTTATCCATGAGATCATACACGGCTCCGGTACCCAGACAGGTGAAGCCGAACTGTCCCATTAAAGCAGGAGAAGCAGCAGTTAATCTTAAAATGTCTTCTCTTGCCTGTTTGAGTTTTTTTTGAGTTTTTACCTTGCAACGGCCTGTACCATCCACCAGGAGATATTTGATTTTTTTCTGGGCAAGGCAAAGTCCAAGTCCGCTTCTACCGGCAGTGAAGTGGCGGTCAACTATTATGGAAGCAAACCGCACACCATTTTCCGCTGCCGGTCCAATGGATGCCAGGGATGCTCTTCCTGGCCTGATCTGTTTATGAACGTTGTTTGTATCAAGTCCCCATAATTTTTTGGCATCGCTAAATTTTACTTGATGATCCTTTATCGTAATACCAACAGGTGTCTGACTTTTCCCTGTGATGACAATGCCGTCAAAACCCGCGCACTTAAGCCTTGTGGCAAATTTTCCGCCAACAGATGAATCTCCTACAAGTCCTGTAAGGGGTGATTTTGAAAGAATATGGGCCCGTCCTGAAGTCGGAGATATGGTTCCTGTGAGAGGTCCGGTAAATATACAGATCACCATGTCGGAGTGATCCCAGGGCAGCCTGGCGCATTGCCTTAAGTACCTGCCGCCAAGTCCTTTGCCACCGACATAACGGGTATAAACGTCAAGACCGGGTTTTTCAATCTCAAACCGTTTCTTTGTCAGATCAATTACCAGTATGCTACCGCTCCATCCGTACATATAGGTGTAAATCCTTTGTTTTTATTCATACAGCTCGCATTGGGCAAAGGTACGATATTCGCCCTTGTTCATTATTTCTATTTTTGTATAGTAAATATCATAGGAAGATGAGAAATGATACAAAACTGTAAAGAATTTAGGGCTGTTACTCGCTAAAAAAATAGAACTCAAGTATCCTGATCACTTTTAAAGTAACTTTTAAAAGATTGACTTTTTGATTCCAGTACCCTAATTTTAATTTAGTATTATATATATTTAAAAAACTTTTATTTATGAAAGGAAGAATTATGAAAATTTCGATGGTTTTAGTTTCAATTTGTTTTTGTGCAGCCTTGCTTTTCAATGCCTGTTCCAGTCCCCAGGACAATGCCTATGAAGCACAGGAGAAAGTCCATAAGGAAAGACTCGAACTTGTAAAACAATATCAGGAATGTCTTAAAAAAGCTGAAGAGAAAAAAACAGACGCCGGTGTGTGTGAACAATATCTCAAGGCCTCTGAAGCTCTCAAGTAACAGATCATTAACCTGTGAACGATTCAGTTTAAGGCCAAAAGAATCGATAAAAAAGCCGTATGGAAAATGGGTGGAGACTTTCAGCGCATTAAGTTTGTCTCCTCCATTAGCTTTTTACGAAACATTTCAATGTGCATGCGCAGATGGAACAAACCTTCTGCATAAGGTTTTGGTACATGGATGTTGGAAACATTTTTCTCAAGTTGATCCAGTTTGACAATAAAATCGTCATATTCCTTGAGGGAGTGTGTTTTGTGTATTTCAGAGCCCACCTCCTCCAGGTCGGAATACCAACGATATATGCGGGCCCGAACCCGCCACCGGTATATCCAGGGCACAACTTTAACTAGTGGCAGCAGTAATACAATTAAGGGTAAAGCCATGATTTTCATCCTGGAGAGAAATGTTGCAACCCAGAAAGGAAAATAGCGCTGGAAAAAAGGAGGGCGTGACGTGTAAAACCGTTCAGCTTCTTCGCTCAATTCAAAATCCAGGTATCTGGAGGAAGGAAATTCTCCTCTTTTTTCCAATCCTCCTCCTGCCATGTGTCCTGCCCTGGCAGCCTGGAGCAGCAAATCAATCAGTGCGGGGTGAAGGTCTGCCCTGGCGGCCAGCTGGGCTGTAGGCGCCAGCAGCTTTATGTCCCGGGCCGGGATGTCTGCCTCAAAATCAATCACACCCTCGGGAAGTGTTATAATATTTAAAAAAGGATACCTTATTTTATAGGCTTCGGCTCTGTCGAATTCAAATAAGGAGACAGATTCTTGCGATAGCAGCTTCGTAATATAAGGTGCCCGATGGGTTGCAACAAAAAATGCCACATCAACATCATTATTTAAAAACATATCAACAGATATTTGAGGCCCCTTGGAGATCAGCTGCGTATTTTTTTGGGTAATACCGTTTAGTTCAAGTAATTGGGTTGAAAGAATTTTTGTCCCGCTCAATTCATCGCCCACAGCGATTCGTAATCCCTTCATATCAGCAATATGGTTGGGTTTGGTTTCCGGACCGCAGAAAACCCACAGGGGCTCATAATAAAGGCTGCCTAATGATATGATATCACTGGAATTGGACAGTTTACCGGTTCCACCCTGGATAAAGGCAACATCGACACCGCCGGTATTTTTTTCAAGCAGTCTCAGATTCTGAAGAGACCCTGAAGTGATGCGAAGCTTCAGTTCAACCCTGCTTTCCTTTAAAAATTTTTTATAGTGCTGGCCATATTTAAAATAAGCACCTCCCGGGCTGCCGGTAGCCATGGAAATGCTTCTGGGCGGACTGGGTCCAACAAACTGGTAGGCTGCAATAAACCCGATCAGGGTGATTAAAACTGTTAGGAAAAGATAGATTAATATCTCTTTCTGGGGATAATGTCTTTTTTTAAGCATTTTATTGACTATTACCATCGACTCATTTGTTTGTCTATATTTAATGTGAATACTATTCAGTGAGACACCTACTCCTTGAAAAATTAGTGTAGGGCGGTTGTGTAATTTACTTGCATTGTATCTAAAATTTATTTATAGCTAAATTTTGTTTCTCCACCATTGAAAGGATAAAATTATTCATGTCTATTGACAGTCATTGGGGAAAAAACAGGGTTATAAGCACGGTCCACGTAGTCATCATTGTCTGTGCCATTATCATCTGGTCTTCAGTGATAGTTTTTCAGGTTGATGCATCAGATTCTAAAACAGAAGAACGTTTAAAAATTGGTCTTGTTTTGAGCGGAGGCGGAGCCCGTGGTGCTGCTCATATAGGCGTCATAAAGGTCCTTGAAAGGATGCATATCCCGATTGACTACATAGCCGGAACCAGTATGGGTTCCATTGTTGGCGGACTTTATGCATCCGGTATGACATCGGCACAAATTGAAGGTGTGGTGACGAGTCTGGACTGGGACAACGCCCTTCAGGATGATATCCCAAGAAAAGATCGATCCTTTCGACTAAAAACAGATGACAGAAACAATCTTATAAAAAGTAAACCCGGCCTGAGTGATAACCTTGAGATAAAGACGCCATCAGGGCTCATGCAGGGACAAATACTGGATCTCATTCTAAAAAGACTTGTTTTGCCTGTCAGCAGTGTGCATGATTTTGATGAATTAAAAATCCCTTATCGGGCAATTGCTACGGATCTTGTTACCGGCAATGCCGTGGTACTTGGTTCAGGAGATCTGGCAAAAGCAATGCGTGCAAGTATGTCGGTGCCGGCGATCTTTGCTCCAGTAGAGATTGATGGCAAACTTCTTGTTGATGGGGGTTTAAGCAATAACCTGCCCATAGATGTTGTCCGCACAATGGGT
>QMMT01000359.1 GCA_003647385.1 Deltaproteobacteria bacterium | reverse complement strand
TCCCGGTACAGATGGCCACAGGATTGTTATACTACCTGTATAATGATATTCTACAGATTCTGCCCCTTTCAGTCCTGGCTGGTATACACACGCTGGTGGCACTTTTCCTTTTAAACTTTCTGGTCATTCACCTTTATATGACGACCACGGGTCATTCTCTTTTCAGTCATATTGCAGGAATGATTACAGGCTGGGAAGAAATTCAGGAAACCACAAAAATAGCTGACTGGGAAACAGGAGCAACCAAAAAAAAATAAATCTATAATAATGCGGTCGGATTTAATCCGGCCGCACTATTATCTTCTTTAGTCCAAGCTGATAAAATCTCTTCTTCCTAACTTTATACGTCAATCCATTTTTATGTCTCTAAAAGCATGATACATTAATGTTTCAGATAATTGTCCCTGAAAAACAAATGTGACAAAATGTGTCCAAATCAACCGTGCAGCAAACAAGTGCTTAAATAAATTTTTTAAATACTTCAAAACACCCTTGCCATAGGCAGATAAATCTTTTAAAGTATTTTTATTCGCTTGATCTCATCGTTTTATCTTGTCTCACTTTTCTTTATTGGCATATTAATTGCTTTTTAGACAAAAAAAACCATTAAGGTATGGCTGATGAAACATGGTATTTAAAAATCTTGAAAATTATAATTTAATAAGTGTTATCGATAATATCTATACATTTTATCGTGACGGCTTTAAAGGAATGATTATAGGCAAAAAGCTGTGGAAAATCATTCTGATAAAGCTTTTTGTAATGTTTGTGATTTTAAAACTCTTTTTCTTTCCCAACTTTTTGAATACAAAATTTGAAACCGATGTAGAAAAAAGCAATTACGTTCTTGAGCAAATCACAAGGAATGCTGCCAAAAGCCAATGAAAATGATCTTTTTAATATAAAACCAAAATTTCACTTAATTTAAGGAGGAATAAACATAATGATGGATATTGATTTGAGTATGGTGAACTGGGCAAGAGCACAATTTGCTTTTACCGCCATGTATCACTGGATATTTGTCCCTTTAACGCTTGGACTTTCTTTTTTGTGCGCTTTTTTTGAAACTATTTATGTCCGCACAGGAGATAAAGAATGGAGAGCTATTACAAAATTCTGGATGACGCTGTTCGGCATCAACTTTGCCATTGGCGTTGCAACCGGAATCATTCTTGAATTTCAATTCGGGACAAACTGGTCTAATTATTCCTGGATAGTCGGAGATATTTTTGGAGCTCCCCTTGCCATTGAGGGAATTTTTGCATTCTTCCTTGAAGCTACTTTTTTTGCTGTTATGTTTTTCGGATGGAACAGGGTCTCAAAAAAGTTTCACCTTTTTTCCACATGGATGGTCGCCATAGGATCTAATCTTTCAGCGGTCTGGATTCTTGTGGCCAATGGCTGGATGCAGTATCCGGTCGGTATGGCCTTTAATCCTGAAACAGCACGGTTTGAAATGCATAGTTTTTGTGATGTTGTTTTTAATCCTGTGGCAGTTTCCAAATTCGTTCATACATCAAGTTCCGGATTTTTATTTGGGTCTTTATTTATCCTGACCATCTCCAGCTGGTACCTTTTAAGAGGCAAACATCTTCAAATGGCAAAACGTTCCATTATTGTGGCATCTGTATTCGGCCTGCTTTCTTCAAGTTTTGTTGCTTTCACCGGGGATGAATCTGCTTACGAGGTTGCCCAGAAGCAACCCATGAAGCTTGCGGCTATTGAAGGCTTATACAAGGGAGAAACAAAAGCCGGCCTTGTTGCAGCAGGTATCCTGCGCAGAGATAAACAGCCGGGAGACGGTCAAGATCCTTTTCTTATAAAAATTAAAATTCCTTTTATGCTTTCTCTTTTAGCAAACCGTTCCTTTTCCTCATTTGTACCGGGGATTGACGACCTTGTCTATGGGAATGAAGAACAAAACATAGAAAGTACTGCATCGAAAATCGCTAAAGGCAAAAAAGCTATAAATGATCTGGCTTTGTTTAAACAAGCCAGAAAAGAAAACGATAACCAGAAAGCTGAAGTATTTTTATCAAAATTTACAAAAAATCAGGAATATATGGGATACGGGTACCTTAACAAGCCGGAAGAAGCAGTCCCACCGGTTGCTATTCCCTACTATGCGTTTCATATCATGGTGGCCTTAGGCACACTCTTTCCTGTTCTTTTTGCGGCCTTTTTATTTTTTAGTCTGAAAGGTTCTCTCACCCGGCAAAAATGGTTACTTCCCATTGGCTTAATATCCGGCCTTCTAGGGTTAATTGCCCAGGAGTCAGGATGGGTTGTAGCGGAAGTTGGACGCCAACCCTGGGCGATTAACGGTCTTTTGCCGGTTAAGGTAGCAACAACAAATCTTACCGCCACCAATGTCCAGATTACGTTCTTTATGTTTTTTGGACTATTTACCCTTTTGCTTGCCGCTGAAATAACCATCATGCTTAAACAAATAGCCATTGGACCTGAGGGAGGGCCATCAAAATGATTTCAAACCTTGATTATACAACGTTGCAACAACTCTGGTGGATAATTACCTCCATTGTTGGTGCTCTTTTCTTGTTTCTTACCTTTGTCCAGGGGGGACAGACGCTTCTGTGGCAGGTTGCGAAAACCGATCTTGAAAAAACACTGGTGGTCACATCTCTTGGACGCAAATGGGAGATGCCGTTCACAACGCTTGTCCTGTTTGGCGGTGCTTTGTTTGCAGCTTTTCCATTATTTTATGCAACAAGTTTCGGTGGTGCCTACTGGGTATGGATTTTGATTCTTTTTTCTTTTATTATCCAGGCGGTCTCGTATGAATATAGAAAAAAACCCAATAATTTTTTGGGAGCAACCGTATATGAATTGTTCCTGTTTATAAATGGTTCTGTCGGCATCCTGCTGATTGGTGCTGCTGTTGGTACCTTTTATACCGGTTCAAATTTCACACTTGACCTGTACAACAAAGTCACCTGGGATTATACCCTGCTGGGAATAAACTTAAGAGGCCTTGAAGCTGCTTTTTCTTTATTTAATCTTTCCCTTGGAATTTTTCTTGTGTTTAATGCCAGGGTTTTGGGTGCATTATACCTCTTAAACAGCATTGATCTTTCGGCAACACCGAATCTTGAATCAAGATTACGCAAGAACGCCTGGAACAGTTTTCTGATCGCCCTGCCCTTTTTGCTCTATGTGGTTATCTCTATTCTCTTTATGAAAGGATTTGGTGTAGATGAGGCCGGTATGGTTTCTTTGGTCTCTTCTAAATACTTATCAAATCTTTTAGCCATGCCCCATTTGCTGATAATGCTGCTTGCCGGGATAGTGCTGGTACTATATGGCGTTCTGGCAACTTCATTTAAGGCAAGCAATAAAGGAATCTGGTTCAGTGGATTGGGTACTGTATTGGTAGGTCTTGTGGTACTCTGTCTGCCTGCGTTCAATGGCACGGCTTTTTATCCGTCAAAACTTGACCTTCAATCAAGTCTTACCATCTATAATGCATCTTCCAGTATGTATACCCTGACAACCATGACCTATGTGGCAATCGGCATACCTTTTGTTCTTGCCTATGTTGTCTATGTCTGGAAACTCATGGATTCAAAGAAACTGACCAAAGAAGAAGTAACAAATGAAGAATCATATTAAAAATAATTTAAAAAAAGGAATAATATAATGAAGAGAGCATTTCTTCTGATACATTAT
>QMMT01000358.1 GCA_003647385.1 Deltaproteobacteria bacterium | reverse complement strand
TATCCGCTTGTTTTTCCATATTTTTATATAATTGTTAAAATCAATACTTGCAGTTTATGAATTTTGATTTAACATATGAACCATAATTTGAATCTGTTAACTTTTTTAATTAACAGATGGTATGAAGTATTGATATAATTGTTCTTTAAATTAAAATACTGGAGAAATAAAAATGGTTCAATCCACAAAAAACATCCTTTTTGCATCTGATCTTTCTATTAATATGAGCGGGGTTTTTGAACATGCTGCAACGATGGCCATCTGCCAGGATGCCAATATAATCGTCCTTCATGTAATGGAAGAAAGCCCGCACTCTGAGAAGAGAATCCGTATGGCATTTGGTGAAGCATTATATAAAGACTTGAAATCCGAGCAAAGAAACGGAGCCAGGAATATCCTGTCGGGAAAAAATGTTGACGCCTTAAAAATCCGGCAGGCCATTTCAGGCTTTTTTGAAGGTTCCGAACAAAACAAAGAATCCTCTGAAAATAATTCCCTGATTTCAAAAATCATGGTGGCTGAAGGCCGTTCCGTTGCGGATGAAATCATTTCAACTGCTGAAGAAGAAGTATGCGACCTGATTGTAATGGGATGCAAACAACAGGGACTTCTTGGCGAAGCCATAGGAAACAATGTGGTCAGGAAAGTACTGAAACGATCAGAGGTCCCGCTTTTTATCGTTCCATTTACGGATCAATAGGAAAGCAGATTTTTTTAATATGTTCCAGGTATTGGGTCATTCCTCGCAGGAAAATATCATTATGATTTGCCCCTTTTATCTCCAAAAGAGTTTTATCATTTGACGAACATGCCTCAAAGAGGGCCTGACCCTCTGAAAAAGGGATAATATGATCATATTGAGCATGAATCACCAGGCAGGGTTTTAAAAATGTTTTAATTTTATCGATATTTTCAAAGCCCTGCTCTTCCTTAAATCCGATGCTTTCAGGGTCAATACCAAGCTTGCCCAGTAATGGTGCCGCCCATGCGAATCCGCTTTCAATAATCAAACATTTAAAATCATCTGCCCGCGTGCTGCACAGTTCAATAGCCGAGGCACTGCCCAGAGATCTGCCCATAACACTAAGAGAACCCGTCAACTTTTTGTCTGACATATACGCCAGGACAAAATCAAAAATCACAAGGCAATCCTTCATCATTGATGTGACGGACGGGCTGCCTGTCGATCTTCCATATCCCCGGTAATCTGCAACTATAATATTTATTCCTATGTCATTATAGAGTCGCCCGAAATCATCATAATCCGAGACAATTTCTCCATTGCCATGGAAAAAAAGGATCACAGGCGCATCGTTTTTTACAAAATGGAATGACGCACCCACCTCAACACCTTTATCAACGGGAATCATTATATCATCCCGATTATTTTTTTCCGGTCTTAATGCTGCTTCAAACCGTGGATGGAAAAGACACCTTACGACCTGAGGCTGGTCCAAAACCGACAAATTTCTTATATTCTGCTGTGTCATATACCCTCCTGCTTTTGAGTCATCCTTTATTGACGTGTTCCTTACCCCTGGCAAAGGTCACCACTATCCCCAAAACTGAAAGAACAGCGCCCATAGCCATTGTTCGCTTAAAACTGATCATAAAAAATGGCTCCATTGCTGCCAGATAATTTTCAAGACTTGAACCATTCGTCAACGTTGAAAAAGAACTGGTAAAAATCAAGCCGGCCAGGGCAACACCAATGACCATCCCAAGATTCCTGGCGGTGGCAACAGCTCCGGAGGCTATTCCACGTCTGGGTAATGGGACGCAGCTCATTATAACTGTATTATTGGGAGATACAAATAGTGCTGTTCCAATCCCGGCCAGGGCAATCCGCCATAAAATAGAACCAACACCCATGGACGGATGGAGCGTCATCAATGATATTAAAGAAATAGATAAAACACTCATACCTGTCATACATAACCGTCTTGAGCCGATCTTATCATACATCACCCCGGAGACTGGACTGACAACCAAAAGGAACAAAAAAGGAACAATCATGATCAAACCTGTTTTTGATGCAGAAAAGCCACAGGGGTATGTCAGATAAAACGGCATCATAAATATAATGACAAAAAGAGCGGCAAATAAAATAGCAGAGGACATCACAGGGAAAATAAATAATTTTATTTTCAAAAGTTCCAGATCAAACAATGGATAGTCTGATTTTGTCTCATTGATCAAAAAAGCGATACCTGCCAGTATGCCAAGGCCTGCAAATGAGAGGGATGGGATTGACATCATCCCCCACTTTGATATCTGGGTCATAAAAATAATCAGGCCGGATAAAATAAGGATTAATAAAATGCTGCCTGTTTTATCCATGGGTTCATGACTTCCTGTGCCGGAGCCGGCACCCTTTAAAACAACCAGACCGCCAATGACCGCCGCAGTCCCAATGGGAATATTGATATAAAAGATATACCGCCAGGATAGGTATTCAAGAATTATTCCGCCAACGACAGGTCCTGTGGTAAGCCCTGCCGCCACCACAGCCCCAATCATACCAAGGGCTTTTCCACGCTCCTGAACAGGGAATGCATCTACAATCAGAGCGGGTGAGCATGCCATCAGCATAGATGCCCCACCCCCCTGTACAGCTCTGGAAATAATTAAAGACAAGGGCGTTCGGGCCATACCGCATAGCAAAGACCCTGCCACAAATATGGCAAAGCCCATAACATAAACCAATTTTCGCCCTTTAATATCTGAAAGCCTGCCAAAGGTTAAAAGCAAAGAAGACACGATTACCAGATAAACCAACACAACCCACTGAATGGTTTTCAGATCTGTTTGCAAATCCTGCATCATATAAGGCAGTGCAACATTAACGATACTGGAATCCAGAGTTGACATAAAAATTGAGGTTGCAACAAGGAAAAAAATCTTCCATTTTTTTTCATATACAAGGGCCATAACTTTATTCCATTCTTTTAGTAATCAAAAGATTATGGTATATGAACCCAATTGACAAGAAAAATTAAAGTGTATGGAGAGGCCATGGCCAAAGTCAATGATGTTGTCTTAATATACCTTGAAGATGCACCTGTATCATTTGCAAGGGTTGAAAGTATCCTGCCGGATGCCAAAAAAGACTGGTATCATATCAAATTGTTAATGCTCAATATCCCTTTGCAGGTTGTCACCTGGATCCTAAAAGGTGACTATATTAATGGCGGACAATTTAATATGAATGGTAAAAAAATGAGAATGGAAAAGGTTGAAAGTCCTGTAGAAGATCTGCCATTACCAAAGCCGGACAATTCTTCCAATAAAAAAATTACGAAAAATATCATCTCCTTTCCCACCGTAAAGAAGACTCATGAACCGGAATCCGGGTAAGATCTTATCTGCCTCAAGAAGAACAGATATCCCTGCCTTTTACATGGACTGGTTCATGGACCATATATACTCAGGGTTCTTTAACGTTAAAAACCCCTATACCCGAATCGTAAAAAAAATTGAAGTATCAAAGGATATCATCCATTCAATTGTATTCTGGTCAAAAAACTATGATGCATTTATCAAGGCCCGGGCGGGTGAGAAACTGACACAACTGGGGTTTAACCTGTATTTTAATTTCACAATAAACTCACAGAGTCCTTTTCTTGAGCCTAATCTGCCTGCCTTAAAAAAACGATTTGAACAATTAGGCAAACTTGTTTCTGTCTTTGGACC
>QMMT01000357.1 GCA_003647385.1 Deltaproteobacteria bacterium | reverse complement strand
CCTTGATAGGATCTGAACTGTTTGGATATGAAAAAGGGGCTTTTACAGGTGCTTCTTCACGTAAGGCAGGCCGATTTGAGAAAGCATCCGAAGGTACGCTCTTTCTGGATGAAATCGGAACAATCCCCATGGAGGTTCAGGAAAAAATTTTAAGGGTAGTGGAATATGGTAATTTTGAGCGGGTTGGCTCTTCTGAGTCCATCCATGTTGATGTGCGGATTGTAGCGGCAACAAATGCAGATCTTTTTTTGATGGCACAGTCTGGTGAGTTTAAGCAGGATCTTCTTGATCGACTTTCATTTGAAGTAATTTATATGCCGCCGTTAAGAAATAGAACGGGAGATATCCTGGTTCTATCAAACCATTTTGCAGGAAGGATGGCATTTGAGCTTGGCTGGGATGAAATACCAACTATTTCTTTGCCGGCACTAAAATTACTTGAGGCATACCCCTGGCCGGGGAATGTCAGGGAATTAAAAAATGTTATTGAACGGGCAGTCTATAAATCTTCATCCGGTATGATTAAAGAGATTTCTTTTAATCCTTTTAATAACCCCTATGAAAACAGTCTGGAAAACAAAAAAAATAATGCGCATACAGCGTCATCGATTTTAAATGAACCAAAAGCTGATGGATTCGTTGATACCATGGATCAAATTTTAAAAAAACCATTTAAGGAAGCTCTGGGTGAGTTGGAAAGGTATCTGGTGTCAAAGGCTTTAAGTGAGTGCCGGTTTAATCAGAAAAAAGCGGCTGAAAAGCTTGGGCTTTCCTATGATCAGTTTCGGGGTATTAAAAAAAAATATGCCGGCAGGCTTTAATAAAAAAAAGGATATTGTTCGTCATGATGAACAAATATGGTCTGGGCGTCATTGGTTTTTCAGTCGCTTGGGATCCTTTATAGACAGGATTAAGGCTGAATTTAACGCTCTTTAAAAAGGGGTTGACCAAACCTGCCTGGTTCATGTATCATGACCGCTGTTGTGTTCATAATAATGAACGGTAAAGAGCTGAAAAAAATGATAAGAATGGAGATCTTTAGTCATGGATGTTAAAACACTCATAATCCATCCGGAGAAATGCAATAATTGTGGGGATTGCGAAACAGCCTGTATTAAAACCCGCACAAGTTTAACCAGTCCCGGCCTCTCCTGTATCCGAATTCTTAAAAGTAATGAGGATGAAGAGTTCTTTTTCCCCGTTGCCTGCAAACAGTGTGAAAATGCACCCTGTCTGGCAACCTGTCCCAAAGAGGCAATTTATCGTGATGTAGAACTTGACCGGGTCTTAATTGATCGCCAGAAGTGTGTGGGCTGCGGTATGTGTGTATCTGCCTGCCCCTTTGGTGCAATGAAACTGGATAAGCAAAAGGCTAAATCCTATAAATGTGACCTGTGTGATGGCAGTCCTGAATGTGTGAAAGTCTGTGAGCCAAGAGCCATCGAATATCAGACGTTTGAAATGCTTAAAAGGCCTAATATGGTTCATGTGGCAGGGAAACTGGCACGCCTGGCAAAACCTTAAAGCAATAAGAGTTCAAGGAGATATGTAACATGTCTTTTTTTAAAGTAAATGAGAACTGCAACGGATGCCTGGCCTGTGTACAGAATTGTCCGGCAGGTGCATTGAACCATTTTGATCAGGAAGATAAGAGAAAAATACTGCATAATATGTCCCTTTGTGCCAGGTGCGGTCATTGCTGGAGAGTCTGTCCCCAGGATGCCATTGAATTTAAAGAGTTGCTTACGGGTAGATTTGATCTGGTAACAACGTTGGATCTGGTGCATTGCAAGGTTTGTGGAGAACCTGTCTTTACAACAAGTCTTGGGGACTCGGTTTCGAAAAATACTCCAAAGAGTGTTGAGCCCCTATGCCCGGATCATAAAGGGTCAGAGCCTGTAGCTGTATGGAAAAAACTTGCCTCCAAGAGAGCTTCCCAATAGGAGATGATGTATGATAGTCGGCGAACATAAACCCATTGAAGAGGTTATTGAATCGGTACGAGAGTATAAAAATGTTCTGGTAGTAGGGTGTCAAACCTGTGTGGCTGTGAGTTTGACCGGCGGTGACAGGGCTGCAAGACTATTGACTGAAGCACTCTCACATGCGTTTAAAGACAGTAAAAAACTTCATATCTTTGAGAACAGTATGCTGGAAAGGCAATGTGAAAAAGATTGGATCAAACCTTTTTTTGATCTTCCTGAAGGGGTGGACGCTATTCTCTCCCTTGCCTGCGGAGCAGGGGTTCAAACCATGGCAGATGTGTTTAAAGGGATACCGGTCCTGCCTGCCTTGAATACAACCTTTATCGGTGCCTTGGATGACCCGGGCGTTCTCAATGAAAAATGTGCGGGATGCGGTGATTGTCTTCTCGGGCTGACCGGCGGCATATGTCCCATTGCCCGGTGTGCCAAGCGGCTGTTGAACGGTCCCTGCGGTGGATCAACACAGGGAAAATGTGAGATCAGTATTTCCATGGGCCGGGATATCGAATGTGCATGGCATTTGATTGTAGAGCGACTCAAGGAACTGGGTCAGCTGGATAACTATGAAAAGATAAGCCAGACAAAAAACTGGTCCCCTGGTGGTGCCGGAGGCCCAAGACAGCTCATTCACCCAGGTGAAACTCCGTTTTAGACGAGTTTGCCTTTTTAAATTACCCGTCCGTGAGTTTATTAATGATGGGATATTTAATTTTTTGCCGGGGAAAAAGAGAGTCAAAACTCATTTTCGGGTTATATTTTTTGATAAGCCATATAGGGACTTCAAGCCTATTTAAACACAGTGTCCAGATATTGTCTCCTTTTTTTACTTCATTAATGTCAAATTCCTTGATGGAAAAGGACTCAAAAAAGTCTTCTTCGATTTCCTTGTGGAATTCATATCGCTGCTCTTCAAATTCCTGAACCGTTTTGTTTTTTAAGAGAAGTTTGATTTTTTGATCAATGGAAATTGGCTTTCCATATTTTAATCGGTTCAATGCCCGGATCTGCTGAGTCGGAACCTGTAGCCAGTCTGCATAATGCCCCAAGGTTTCTTCTGCTTCAACTTTAATCGTTCCAATTTTTTGATTGCCCTTTGAATAGGTTTTAAGAACGTTAAGGTTGCTGGTAACAATATTCGGATTTATGAAAACTTCTTCTTGTATGGGTTTTGCAAGAGTTTCTGAAACTGGTTCTGAAACCGGCTGGGGAACTCTTTTTTCTTTGACGATTATTTTTTTGGGCGGGCTTTTTTGAGGAATGGCAGCAATTTTATGTTCTTTCTTTGCCAGAATGATTTCATCTTTAACCGGGATTCTTAGATTTTGTCCAATATAAATCGTTGCCCTTCGATTCAGGCCATTTGCAAGAATTAGGTCATTTAACTTGACAGAGTGGAGTCTGGCAATGGAACCGGCTGTATCACCTTTTTGAACCCTGTGAAACCGGCTGGGCTTTTGCTTTTGCTTGTACGATCCCGCTATGTGTTTTTTGATATCCGGCAGGGTCAGGGTTGCCGGCAATTTGAGATAAAAGCCTTTGGGGATATGTTTTTGCCCGGTAAAGACCGGTTTTCGCAGGGCCGGGTTCAGAACCTGGATATCCCGAACACTGATATTTAATCCATTGGACAGTTCTTGTACTGACAGATATCCTTTGGTTTTGACAACTTGAAATGTGACTGGTTTTTTAAGTTTGATACTGCCAAAATATTTTTG